>JBEIDM010000025.1:0-11608 GCA_040383445.1 Candidatus Methylopumilus sp.
ATAGTATAAGGCGCGGAATAGGGCCACAGAGACGAGCGTATTTAGTTACGGTGAAACGCGGTAACCTCCATCCGCAGCAAGACCAAATAGGCTGGTAATGGCGTGACTCGCGCTGCCAGCGGGTAGGTTGCTCGAGCGTGCAAGCAATTGTTCGCCTAGATGAATGACTGTCACTTGCCGCAAGGCATTTACAGAACCCGGCTTATCGACCAGCTTCAATTTTTATGCATTTCTTCTTCATCAGTTTCGATTGAAATCTTGCGAAAATATTTTCAGCGCCTTTGCTTTAGGTTTCTATCGCCTCTTTATTTTCGATAATCTTCTGCAATGCCTTTTCCTGTCTGCATTTCTTAAATATTGTTAAATTTCTTAGCAAAATTCAGCTCTTTATAAGTCACATTCACTAGATAGTCTATCTTCTTATTTTTAAAGGATAAATTATTTATCATAAAAAGTAGCTAAGTCATTGTACTGTAAAGGAAAAATCATCAAAAAGGGCTTGCATAGCCCTATTTTTTTATCTATAGTGTCATCAAGTGGGTGAAAGTGGGTTTTTGTGGGGAATTGCTGGCCTGTAACCGTTGTGCTCATCTCATGGCGTGGTCAGCATTTCTTTAGATAAATAAGTGCTCACCACTTAAATTTAATAAAAGGGTTTTTATGTTTCGCGGTGCTTCATCACTTAATTTGGATGCAAAAGGTCGGTTAGCTATCCCAGCTAAGCATCGTGACGCCCTGCAATCACAATCTGCCGGTCATTTGGTTTTGACTGCGCATCCTCATCGTTGTTTATTGCTTTACCCGCAGCCTGCTTGGGAGCCTATCCAATCCAAAATGATGTCTTTATCTTCTTTTGATAAGCGCTCTAGCGCGTTGCAAAGATTATTGGTTGGTTATGCTGAAGATATTGAGATGGATGCTGCTGGTCGTTTATTGATTTCGCCAGTGCTGCGAGATTTTGGGGGCTTAGACAAACAAGCGATGCTTGTTGGGCAGGGCAGCCACTTTGAATTGTGGAATATGGAGGCATGGCGCGCCCAGTTGGATAGCGTGATGGCTGGAGATGATCTGAACTTGCCATCTGAATTAGAGGGATTCTCACTGTGAGCAGCCGCTCACAAATCAAAAAAAATGAGCAAAATGTAGGAGAGGTGCCGGCATCGCCACACATTACGGTGATGTTAAATGAGGCGGTCGAAGGTCTTGCAGTAAAACCTTCAGGTGTTTATGTAGATGGCACTTTTGGCCGTGGCGGTCATAGCCGCAAGATTTTAGAGCAGTTAGGAAAGGGCGGTCGTTTAATTGCGTTTGATCGCGATTTGGCGGCGATTGCTTCTGCTGAAGCTATTCAAGACCCGCGTTTCCATATTGTTCACAGTCACTTTGCGGGTCTGGCTGAACAGCTTACTGCATTGGGCGTGAATAAAGTGGATGGCATTTTGTTGGACTTGGGCATTTCTTCGCCACAGATTGATGTTGGTGAACGAGGTTTTAGTTTTAGATTTGATGGTCCATTGGATATGCGTATGGATCAAACAAAAGGACAAACCGCAGCTGATTACTTGGCGGTGGTAACAGAGCAGGAATTGGAAAAGGTCATTAAAGAATATGGTGAAGAACGGTTTGCTAAACAGATTGCAAGGGCGCTTATTGCGGAGCGCGCAGGGGGGAATTCCGTCACCACTACCAAGCATCTTGCCAAGATCGTGGCAGATGCGGTCCCGAAAATCGAGCCTAGCCAAGATCCCGCGACGCGTACCTTTCAAGCTTTACGGATTTACCTCAATCAAGAGCTTGAGGAGTTGTCGCTAGTATTGCCACAGTGCTTAGCATTGTTGGCACCTGAAGGTCGTTTGTCAGTGATTAGTTTTCATTCGTTCGAAGACCGGATTGTGAAGCAGTTTGTGCGAGGGGAGCAGGATAGAGATGATCTGCCAGCGAACTTCCCTGTGATGGCAAAGGATTTGCCGCAACCAAGAATGAAAATGATGGGCAAAGCAATGAAACCTAGCGCAGAAGAAGTGAAACGTAATCCGCGGTCTAGAAGTGCGGTATTGAGAGTGGCTGAGCGTACCCATGTTGCTTTGTAATTTAAAAGAAGTTTTTAGGTAGAAATTTGCAATGACAAGATTGAATTTCATTTTATTTTTTGTGCTGATCTTTAGTGCGCTGGGTTTGGTGACCTCGCAGCACAAAGCGCGCAAATTGTATTTTGAATTGCAGCAACAGCAAGATGCAGCAAAACAATATGAAGCTGAATGGAGTCAGTTGCAGTTGGAACAAAGTACTTGGGCGATGCATAGTCGTTTGGAGCAGGTGGCAAGTGATTTGTTGCATATGCATGTGCCAGATACCAAACATATACAAATTGTATTTCCGGATAAACAATAAATATGGCATTTGTCCAACACACCATTAAGTTGCCAGTCTGGCGCCGACGCTTATTATTAGTGTTGGTGATGGCTGGTTTAGGTGTATTGGTTGGGCGTGCTATTTATTTGCAAAGTCTTAATAAGGCTTTTTATCAAAAGCAGGGTGATGCGCGTTATACCCGATCATTAAACCTATATGCACATCGAGGCACGATTACTGATCGAAGTGGGGAGCCGCTTGCAATGAGCACTCCTGTTGAGTCTATTTGGGCTAACCCGGTCGATGCCACAACAACACCTGTTCAATTAGAGAAATTGGCGCGTTTGCTTAATCTTAAACAAAATGAGATTGCTAAGAAGCTTGAAAATCACAACCGTGAGTTTGTGTATTTGAAGCGCAGAATTTCACCTGAGCTTGCTAATCAAGTCATGGGATTGCGTATCCCAGGGGTGTATATGCAGCGTGAATACCGTCGTTATTATCCAGCGGGTGAAGTGACTGCGCATTTGGTTGGTTTTACTGGCCTGGATGAAAAAGGCCAGGAAGGTTTGGAGCTTAAATATCAAGATTGGTTATCTGGTAAGGCTGGAAGTCGACATGTGATTAAAGATAGACAGGGTCATATTGTAGAAGATTTAGAAGCGGTCAAAATGCCACAAGATGGACATAAATTGGTATTAGCGATTGATAGGAAAATTCAATATTTAGCTTATCGAGAATTGGCTAAAGCTGTTGAGATGCATAAAGCTGCGGCTGGGGCAGCAGTGGTTTTAGATGCTAAGACTGGTGAAATTCTAGCAATGGTTAATTTGCCAACTTATAATCCAAACAATCCCAATAATATTGGTGGTAAATCTCGCAATCGTGCGATTACCGACACCTATGAACCTGGGTCAACGATGAAGCCAATGACACTTGCGTTTGGATTGGAGTCTGGTAAGTACGCTTCTGAAACACAACTTAATACTGCGCCAGGAACATACAAAATTGGTCCTGCAACGATTCATGATCATGAAAATTACGGTGTTTTATCTGTAGCTCAGATTATTCAAAAATCTTCAAATGTTGGTGCATCAAAAATTGCATTGTCATTAGAGCCTCAGTATATGTGGGGAATGTTAAGTCAGCTGGGCTTTGGTACAAAAACAGGGGTCGAGTTTCCTGGTGAGGTTTCTGGCCGATTGCGTAATTATAAAGATTGGCGACCAATTGAGCAGGCGACCATGTCCTATGGTAATGGCATTAGTGTGACTTTGTTGCAGATTGCGCGTGCTTATACAACTTTTGCTAATGATGGTGAGTTGTTGCCAGTCACGCTAATTAAGTCAAAGGACATGCCTGTTGGGCAACAAGTATTTTCTGCTGCAACAGCTAAAAGTGTTCGTGCGATGTTGGAGTTGGTTGTTCAGCCTGGCGGAACTGCTATGAAAGCGCAGGTAATGGGTTATCGTGTTGCTGGTAAAACGGGGACCGCGCATAAGCCTGGTGTTGGCGGCTATCAAGATAAATACATTGCTTCATTTGTTGGTATGGCGCCGGCTTCGAATCCTAAATATATCGTGGCTGTCATGATTGACGAGCCTAGTGCCGGGCAATATTACGGTGGTGCTGTTGCTGCCCCTGTTTTTAGTGCTGTCATGGGTGCGACCCTGCGTATGATGGGCATCCCTCAAGATGCACCTAATGACAATATTATTCTGCCATCGCCAAATGCATTAGAAGTAAAGGAGGCTGCATGACCTTGCCTTCAGTTTTTAATTCTGGCTTGCCTATGACTAAGCTGACAGCTGATAGCCGTCAGGTTTCTGCTGGAAGTGTATTTATTGCCTATCCTGGCGAGGCAAAAGATGGTCGTGATTTCATCGAGCAAGCTGTTAAGCAAGGTGCGTCAGCTGTTTTATGGGAGCAACAAAATTTCGCTTGGGATAGATCTCTGAATGTTGCTAATCAAGGTATCACGAACTTAAAACAGAAAGTCGGTGATATTGCGAGTGCATTTTATGGTGCGCCATCGCAAAAACTTTGGATGATAGGTGTTACTGGTACGAACGGTAAGACGACTTGTAGTCATTGGTTGGCACAAGCTTTTAGTCATTTGAATCAGAAGGTGGCAGTAGTTGGTACTTTAGGAAATGGCATTTTAGATGCAGATGTGCCTTTAAGCACAACGATTAACACCACTCCAGATCCAATCTTGTTGCATGCAATGTTGGCAGATTATGTCGAGCAGCAAGCAAAAGTTGTGGCAATGGAAGTGTCCTCTCATGGCTTAGATCAGGGGCGTGTGAATGGCGTGCAATTTGACGTTGCCGTATTGACAAACCTGACACGAGATCATTTGGATTATCACGGCGATATGGCAGCTTATGCAGCCGCTAAGAAAAAGCTATTTGATTGGCATGATTTGAAGCATGTTGTTCTCAATATTGATGATGCATTTGGGAGGCAGCTTGCTGAGGAATTGAAGTCTAAAAATAAGGCTGTCATGACCTATGGTTTTAGTAGTAATGCGGATGTCTATCCAGCACATTTAAGCATGAATGATCAAGGTATCAGTATGCAGGTGAATACACCTTTTGGTCAGACGCATTTGAGTGCGGAAGTCTTAGGCGAATTTAATGCATACAATTTATTGGCGATATTAACTACTTTATTGGTTTCAGATTTGAGTTTGCAAGATGCGGTCAACGCTGTTTCAAAAGTAAAGCCAGTGGCTGGTCGTATGCAGCAATATGGCGGCGGAAAAATGCCATTGGTTGTGATTGATTATGCACATACGCCTGACGCATTAGAGCAGGTATTGAAATCATTACGCCCACAAACCAAAGGTAAACTTATCTGCGTATTTGGATGCGGTGGTGATAGGGATCAAGGTAAGCGCCCACTTATGGCTAAAGTAAGTTCAGTTCTTGCTGATCACGTTGTGATTACCTCTGATAATCCTAGAAATGAATCGCCATCTGCGATTATAGAGGCGGTTGTTTTAGGTGCTGGATCTAATGCAAAAGTGATTGAAGATCGAGCACAAGCAATCGTTCTTTCAATTAAACAAGCGCATGCTGGAGATGTAGTTTTGGTGGCAGGAAAAGGTCACGAAAACTACCAGGAAATTGCAGGCGTTAAATATCCTTTTAGTGATGCGGATATCGTTAAGAATGTGCTGGAGGAGATGGCTGCATGATGCGTTTATCTGAAGCTGCAATTGCAACGCATGGCATCGTTATTGGTAATGATGTTGAATTCACTTCTGTTGGAACAGATAGCCGCGCAATTACGCAAGGTCAATTGTTTGTTGCTCTTAAGGGTGATCATTTTGACGGCCATGATTATGTTGCTCAAAGTTTAGCGCAAGGCGCTGCTGCTGCATTAATTGAAAACAATGAAAACGCCCCAGCAGTGAAAGTGAAAGATGCGCGTTTGGCATTGGGTGATTTAGCAGCGTATTGGCGTAAAAAAATTAACGCACCTATTGTTGCAATCACTGGAAGCAATGGCAAGACCACTGTTAAAGAAATGTTGGCTGCAATTTTAAAAGTAGCAGCTGGTAGTGATTCAAAAGTCTTAGCAACGCAAGGTAATTTAAATAACGACATTGGCATGCCGTTAACGTTATTAAGAGCAGATTCTCATCATAGTTATGTAGTCCTTGAGATGGGGATGAATCATAGCGGTGAAATCTCTTACCTAACAAATATCGCTAAACCTAATTTTGCACTAGTGAATAACGCAGGCTTGGCGCACGTTGGTGAATTGGGTTCGGTTGAAGCGATTGCTCAAGCTAAAGGCGAAATTTTCCAAGGTTTGGCTTTGGATGGGACAGCCATTATTAATGCAGATGATGTGTACTCCGATTTATGGAAATCACTTGCAAGTAAATACCAACAAATCACATTTGGTTTGGAAGCAACTGCTGATGTAACTGCCTCATACGAGCTTAATGGCTCAACTAGCCATGTCAGCTTAAAAGCGCCAAATGGTGAAGTTGAGTTCACATTGCCAGCTTCAGGTTTACATAATGTCAAAAATGCCTTGGCTGCGAGTACTGCGGCGATAGCTTTAAACGTTTCGTTGCAAAGCATTGCCGAGGGGCTATCAGGATTTTCTGGCGCAAAAGGTCGCTTGCAGCAGAAGCAAGGCCAGTTCGATGCGCAGGTTATTGATGATACTTATAACGCCAATCCTGCATCAATGAAAGCTGCTGTTGATGTGTTAAGCGCTCGAGAAGGTAAGCGTTTTATGGTGATGGGTGATATGGGTGAGCTTGGTGCTGACGCAGGACTCATGCATGCCGAAATTGGATCTTATGCGAAACAATCTGGAATTGATGCTCTGTTTGTTTTGGGGGACTTGAGTCAAGAAGCTGTAAAAGCTTTTGGTTCAGGCGCTCAGCATTTCGAGAATGCGGAGTCGCTGAGTGAAGCTGTATTAAATCGTATGGATAAGGTGACCACTGTATTGGTCAAGGGGTCGCGCTTTATGCGTATGGAACGTGTTGTAGACAAAATAACAAAAAATAGTCATGAGGAGACATACTAATGTTGCTTGAACTCGCACGTTGGTTAGCACACGACATACATGGTTTTAATGTGTTTAATTACATCACATTGCGTGCTGTCTTGGCGACACTCACTGCACTCACTATTTCGTTTGTAGTTGGCCCGTGGTTAATTCGCAAGCTCACTCAATATAAAGTAGGTCAGTCAGTAAGGGATGACGGTCCGCAAACACACCTGATTAAAGCTGGTACGCCAACGATGGGTGGTGCTTTGATTTTGGTTTCAATTGCTGCATCAACACTGTTGTGGGCTGACTTAACTAATCGTTATCTTTGGGTAGTACTGATTACAACATTAGGTTTCGGCATCATTGGTCTAGTAGATGACTGGCGCAAAGTTGTGCATCGCAATCCGAAGGGATTGTCTGCAAAAGAAAAGTATTTTTGGCAGTCTGCGATTGGATTGGGTGTTGCTATTTACCTAAGCCAAACAGCAACAGTCCCTGCAGAAACTACTTTATATGTTCCGTTCTTTAAACACATGGTGTTCCCATTAAGTGCCTTGGTGTTTGTTGTGCTGACTTATTTGGTCGTTGTTGGCAGTAGTAATGCAGTGAATTTAACAGACGGTTTAGATGGTCTTGCGATTATGCCAACGGTCTTAATTGCATCAGCTTTTGCGATTTTTTCTTACGTGACAGGGCATTTGTTTTTCTCTAAATATTTGGGGATTCCTTATGTGCCAGGCGCTGGTGAATTAACGGTATTTTGTGCGGCGATGGCTGGCGCAGGTTTGGGTTTTCTTTGGTTTAACGCTTATCCAGCAGAAGTTTTCATGGGGGATGTAGGCGCTTTGGCTTTAGGTGCTGCACTTGGAATTATTGCTGTAATTGTGCGTCAGGAAATCGTTTTATTCATCATGGGCGGTGTTTTTGTTGTAGAGACACTTTCAGTGGCGGCGCAAGTTTCTTATTTCCGCTATACCAAAAATAAATACGGCGAAGGGAAGCGCATCTTTTTGATGGCACCCCTACATCATCATTATGAGCAAAAAGGCTGGAAAGAAACGCAGGTTGTCGTGCGTTTCTGGATTATCACCATGATGTTGGTATTAATCGGATTGGCGAGTTTGAAGATACGATGAAACTTACGCTTAAAGATCAACAAGTGCTAGTGCTGGGACTCGGTGACACCGGGCTTTCGGCTTTGCGCTGGCTGAAACGCCAGGGCGCATTGTTGTCTGTCGCTGATACACGTCAAGTTCCACCGGGTGTTGAAGCTGTGCGTACTGAGATGCCAGAAGTGAAAATGCATCTAGGCGAGTTTAATCCTGAAGTATTGATCAAAACGGATTTGATTGTGATTAGTCCTGGAGTCGCCTTGGCAGAGCCTATGGTGCAAGCGGCAATCGCTCAGGGTGTGAAAGTTGTGGGTGATGTTGAGCTTTTCGCACAACACAAACCAGCAAAAGCGAAAGTGATTGCGATTACTGGCTCCAACGGCAAAAGCACGGTGACTACGATGGTGGGTGATATTTGTAAGGCCGCTGGAATGAAGACTGTTGTTGCTGGCAATATTGGTTTGCCAGTATTGGATACGCTATCTGATGAAGTTGATGTTCCAGATGTCTACGTACTAGAGCTTTCTAGTTTTCAACTTGAAACGACAAGTTCTTTAAATGCGGATGCATCAACGGTACTGAATATTAGCGAAGACCATATGGATCGATATGACAGTTTCGCTGATTATGCTGCCGCTAAAAATAGAATTTTTACCGGTCATGGTGTGCAAGTGCTGAATCGTCAAGATGCATGGAGTATGGGCATGGCAATTGCTGGACGGCCGATGATTACTTTTGGCTTAGATGCTCCAAAGCAAACTTCAGACTTTGGTTTGATTGATGCGGAAAACGGTGCATTTCTTGTGCAAGGCGATTATGCATTACTTGATATGGGTTATTTGAAAGTTGCGGGTTCACATAACGCGGCTAATGCTTTGGCGGCGATGGCTTTATGCCAAAGTGTTGGTGTGCCAGAAGCGCCTATGTTGCAAGCACTTCGATCCTATCAAGGTTTGTCACACCGTGTGGAATGGGTTGCCAACATTAATCATATTGATTTTTACGATGACTCTAAGGGAACAAACGTTGGCGCAACATGCGCGGCATTGGAGGGCTTGGTGACATCAACAAGTTCTAGAAAAGTGATTCTGATTGCTGGTGGCGATGGTAAGGGGCAAGACTTTTCACCCTTACGTGAGCCTGTTCAAAAGAATGCACGTGCTGTGGTTTTGATTGGCCGAGATGCATCGAAGATTAAAGCGTCACTGAGTGGATTGAATGTTGAGTTTATTGATGCTGCTAGCTTAGAAGATGCGGTGAAAAAATCAATGGCTGTTGCACGTTCCGGTGATGTGGTTTTACTTTCACCGGCTTGCGCCAGTTTTGACATGTTTCGTAATTATGTTCATCGCGCAGAGGTTTTTGTTACGAGTGTAATGGCGCTAGAAACATCGAAAGAGGCTTCGTTATGATGCCGATGCTCGCTAATCGTAATAAAGTGACTGGATCAACTTATGATCAAGGCTTGCTTTGGGTGACATTGATTTTGTTGGCCTTTGGTTTGGTTATGGTCTATTCAGCATCAATTGCTTCTGCAGAAGTTAAATCGGCGACTAGTCACCAAAGTACTTATTTTTTATTTCGCCAATTCATTTTTATTGTAGTGGGATTAGTAGCTGGATTTGTTGCATTTCAAATCCCAACATCAGTCTGGCAAAAAATGGCGCCACTATTGTTTATGGTTGGTTTGTTTATGTTGCTATTGGTGCTTGTGCCTGGAATTGGACACAAAGTGTTAGGTAGTCGACGTTGGATCAAATTAGTGTTTTTTCAAATTCAGCCCTCTGAATTTATGAAGTTTTTAGCTGCGGTTTATGTGGCCGATTACACCACACGTAAAGCAGCATTAATGGATAGTTTTAGACATGGCTTTATGCCGATGTTGGCAGTGATGTTGCTTGTCGGAGGCTTATTGTTAAACGAGCCTGACTTCGGTGCTTTTGCTGTTATTGCCGCTATCTCAATTGCGATTTTATGGCTGGGCGGCATCAATTACCGAATTTTTGTGGGATTGCTCATTATGTTGGTGATTGGTTTTATTGTGCTGATTTGGACATCGCCTTATCGCTTGCAACGTATAGTGGGTTATATGGACCCCATGGGCTGATCCATTCGGTAAAGGCTATCAATTGACGCACGCTTTAATTGCATTCGGTCGTGGTGAATGGTTAGGTGTTGGCTTAGGTGGCAGTGTTGAAAAATTGATGTATTTGCCAGAAGCGCACACCGACTTTTTATTAGCCGTGATTGCTGAAGAGCTTGGTTTTGTTGGTGTCATGATTGTGATTGGTTTGTTTGCTTGGTTCGTGCTTCGTTGTTTTTCAATCGCTAAAGAAGCCATTAGTAATGAGCGCTTTTTCTCTGCATTGTTGGCACAAGGTATTGCGGTATGGATCGCCGTACAGGGCAGTATCAATATGGGTGTGAATATGGGCTTATTGCCAACGAAAGGCTTAACGCTTCCGTTCTTATCTTTTGGTGGTAGTGGAATTTTGGCTAATTGCATAGCCGTTGCTGTTTTACTTCGAATTGATTGGGAAAATCGTCGATTAAGTAAAGGGGTGCCTGTATGAGCAAGACCCTAATGGTGATGGCAGGCGGTACAGGTGGGCATGTATATCCAGCAATGGCAGTTGCAGATTATTTGAAAGCACAAGGTTGGGCGATTGTTTGGTTAGCGACAGAAGGCGGTATGGAAAACCGTTTAATTGAAGGTAAAGGCTACCAAAAAGCAATTATCACGATGCAAGGTGTGCGCGGAAAAGGTTTATTGGGATGGATGTTGTTGCCAATTAAATTGCTAAAAGCCTTGCGTCAAAGCTATCAAGCCATTCGTCAATATCAACCAAATGTGGTGTTGGGTATGGGCGGTTTCGCAGCATTTCCTGGCGGTTTAATGGCGCGTCTTTTAAATAAGCCGTTGGTGATACATGAGCAAAATTCTGTTGCTGGGCTTACCAATAAGTTGATGTCTAAGATTGCTACGCGCGTATTGGCAGCATTCCCTGGGGCACTCAATAAAGCACTTGTACTTGGAAATCCTGTTCGAGCTGATATTGCGACGGCAGCAACTCCGGAAGCACGTTTTTCTAAACATCAAGGCGCTTTAAATATATTGGTTGTTGGCGGCAGTTTGGGTGCGCAAGCATTGAATGAATTGATTCCGCAAGCTTTGGCCAATATTCCGAAAGTGTCGCGTCCTGTGGTTATTCATCAAGCCGGTGTAAAGCATATTGTTGCTTTAGAAGCGAATTATCAAAAGCATGGAGTTTCTGCAGATTGCCGAGCATTTATAGACAATATGGCCGAGATGTATGCGCAAGCAGATTTTGTGATTTGCCGGGCAGGCGCAATGACAATTGCCGAGTTATCAGCAGTTGGTTTGGGGAGTTTGTTGGTGCCTTTCCCTTACGCAGTGGATGACCATCAAACAAGTAATGCTGCTTATTTGGCAGAAAAAAATGCCGCAATATTGATTCAACAAAAAGAGTTAACGGTAGAGAAATTGGTGCAAATATTTGTGCAATTAACGCGGGATAAATGCCTGAAGATGGCTAAGCAAGCCCATTCGCTCGGTAAGCCAGAGGCTACAGCTAATGTTGCAAATGTTTGCATGGAGG
>JBEIDM010000026.1:0-11344 GCA_040383445.1 Candidatus Methylopumilus sp.
GTCAGACTATCGAAGGATGCAGAATTTAATGCGCAAAAATCAGTCTTAAAAAGATATCGCCTCAAACTGATAAAGTTTACTAATTTTTGCATAAAATCTATTTAATAATCAAATTTTTATAGTACTCAATCTAATATGGCTATTTTGAACATACTGCAGTATCCGGATCCGCGTTTATACACGGTAGCTAAGCCCGTGGATAACGTAGATGCAAAAGTCAAAAAACTGATCGATGACATGGCTGAAACGATGTATGACGCTCCCGGAATTGGATTGGCGGCAACGCAAGTTAACGTACACCAGCAAATTATCGTCATCGACACCAGCGAAAACAAAAAAGACTTACAAGTTTTTATTAATCCGCGAATTAATACCAAAGTAGGAAGTCAGGATTACGAAGAGGGCTGCCTATCAGTTCCTGGAGTTTATGAAACTGTGACTCGAGCAGATAGTATTGTGGTTGAGGCACTAGACCGAAATGGAAAGCCTTTTAAAATAGAAGCTGATGGTTTATTAGCTGTATGCATTCAACACGAAATGGATCATTTACTAGGCAAAGTGTTTGTTCAGTATCTTTCCCCCTTAAAACAAAATCGCATTAAAACCAAAATGCAAAAAATGCAACGAGGCCGTTAATGCAAGGATTACGAATTATCTTTGCTGGCACGCCTGATTTTGCAGCGCCTGCACTTGCAGCGCTTATAGAAGCCGGCCATAAAATTGTGTTAGTGCTTACTCAGCCAGACAGGCCTTCTGGAAGAGGGATGAAACTAAAAGCAAGTCCGGTCAAAGAGCTGGCTTTGCAACATGGCATAGTAGTTTTCCAGCCAGAAACACTTAAGGACGCCTCTGCGCAATCACGCATCGAAGAAGCAAAGGCGGATGTCATGATTGTTGCCGCATACGGACTGATCATTCCAACAAATGTTTTAAACATGCCTCGTTTAGGCTGCTACAACATTCATGCATCACTATTGCCACGCTGGCGTGGAGCTGCTCCAATTCAACGTTCATTGTTGGCAGGAGATAAAGAGACTGGTGTTACTATCATGGAGGTTGTTCCGGCGCTGGATGCTGGCGCAATGATTTCCAAAGGCATCGTAACAATTACCGAATTAGATACGGCACAAACGCTGCATGACGCCTTAGCTAAAACAGGCGCTGAGTTGATGGTTCAAGCAATGGAAAAGCTTTCAAAAAATGGTGCTTTATATTCCACTCCACAAGATGAGTCTTTAGTCACTTATGCTGAGAACCTACAAAAATCAGAAGCGACAATTGACTGGAACAAATCAGCTGACGCCATATCAAAGCAAGTACGTGCTTTTAATCCATTTCCTGTTGCAACTGCCATATTAAACGGTGAAGTTTGTCGGATTTGGATGGCCACAAAAAAACCAGGAAAAGGTCGTGCTGGTGAAGTAATGGCAACGAATGAAACGATTGATATTGCATGCGGAGAAGATGTTCTTTGTATCCACGAGCTACAACTCCCTGGAGGAAAACGTCTAAAAGCACGTGAATTCTTAACAGGTCGCCAGCTGACAGTTGGCACCCAGTTCGAATAATTTTGAGAGGATAAACATGTTTGGTAATTGGTTTAAAACAACCTTACTCATGACCGCAATCGTGGTCCTATTTGGTTTTGTAGGCGCTGCTATTGGCGGCATGAACGGCATGATGATTGCACTGCTCATTGCAGCAGGCATGAATTTCTACGCTTATTGGTTTTCTGCTGATGCAGTACTTCGAATGTATAACGCACAAGAAGTGACACCTAACGATCGTCAATTTTCGAGCTTTTACAATATGGTCCAAGAGCTTGCGCACAATGCAGCATTGCCAATGCCCAAAGTCTATGTAATTAATGAAGCACAACCAAACGCTTTTGCTACTGGCCGTAACCCTGAAAATGCAGCGGTTGCAGCAACTACTGGCATCATGCAGATCCTAACAGAACGAGAATTACGAGGCGTCATGGCACATGAACTAGCCCACGTGAAACACAGAGACACATTAATTTCTACCATCTCAGCAACCATCGCTGGGGCAATTTCATCGATTGGTAGTTTCGGAATGCTATTTGCAGGCGGCAATCGTGAACGCGGTGGCCACCCTGTAGTGGCTATTTTGATCTTAATCTTAGCGCCTATTGCTGCAATGCTTATTCAAATGGCCATTTCTCGCGCACGAGAGTTTGAAGCAGACAAAGGTGGTGCAGATATAAGCCAAGACCCTGCATCACTCGCTGCTGCCCTCAAGAAAATTCACAATTACGCTCACCAAATTCCAATGGAAACCGCAGAGATGCACCCCGAGACCGCACAAATGATGATTATTAACCCCTTATCTGCCTCAGGCATGCAAGGCCTATTTTCGACACACCCTCAAACAGAAGAGCGCATTGCTCGGCTTCTAGCGATGGTTAGTTAGTTGTATATCTCACAACAACTGGCCGCAGAGGCCGTCGAGCAAGTTTTTGCAGGGCGTAATTTAAGCGTTACCCTAGAAACATTATTTGCACACCACCAAGACATCACACCCCAACAACGGGCGGTAGCGCAAGATCTAAGCTACGGTACTTTGCGCTATTACGGCGCCGTAGCTTCTTTGTTAAGTCAGTTATTAGAAAAACCTTTACCTGATGAACGATTAAGATGTCTTCTTTTAGTGGCTATTTATCAATTGCAATATGACAAAGCAGCTTCCCATACCATCGTCGATCAAGCGGTCAAGGCAGCAAGCAGCTCAAAGAAAACCTGGGCAAAAGGACTTGTTAATGGTGTACTTCGCAATTTCTTGCGTCAACAAACGTCATTGACGGAAGCTTTAGCCAATGAGGAAATCGCTCAATATTCCTATCCTCAATGGTGGATTACCAAACTCAAATATCAATATCCAGATAATTGGCAGGCAATGTTAGAGGCGGGTAATCAACATCCACCAATGACACTTCGTGTAAATCCACGCCGCATTTCAGGAAGTGATTTTTGTAAAAAATTACAGACCTATGGATATGATTCGACTCAGCTAAGTGATAACGCTCTCATGCTTACAAAACCGATGCCTGTCGATAAGATTCCAGGATTTAACGAAGGTGAAGTTTCAGTTCAAGATTTTGGTGCGCAATTTGCTGGCTACGCACTCGACCTTAAAAATGGTCAAAGGGTATTAGATGCGTGCTGTGCCCCAGGTGGCAAAACAGGTCAAATTTTAGAATTAGCCGACGTGGATTTAGTTGCTGTTGATAACGATGCAACAAGAATTCACCGAACCAAAAGTAACATTGATCGATTAGGACTCAACGCTACGCTAGTCGTTGGTGATGCTGCAAAATCAGACGATTGGTGGGACGGCAAAGTATTCGATCGCATCCTGGCTGACGTGCCTTGTACAGCCTCGGGTATTGTGCGACGTCATGTGGATATTAAATGGCTAAGACGTGAAGCTGACATTGCTTCATTCACCAAACAACAAGCACAGATTTTGCCGTCGTTGTGGCAGCTATTAGCAAAGGGTGGTAAATTGCTCTACGTGACGTGCTCGGTTTTTCATGAGGAAAATCAGCGTCAAATCGATAGTTTTTTGAAAACACAGTCTGACGCAATACAACTGCCTCTGACTCACCCTTTAACGGGCATGAATTTAAAAAATGGACAGCTACAGCCTAGCGCGCAGCACGATGGTTTATTTTATGCACTCTTACAAAAAAATTAAATTTAGCTTATTTAAAGCTCTGACTTTATTGTCAGCACTGCTTTTTTCGCTCAATCTTTATGCAGCGCCTGGATCAATTCATATTAAAAATGCTGAGTTGATTCCGCTAGAGGAACGCTTCACCTTAAATTCCGACTTTGATTTGACACTTAATAATGTATTAGAGGATGCGCTAATGAAAGGCGTTCCGCTAACATTCCTCGTAGAGTTCCAGATAACAACGCCACGCACCTATTGGTTTGATGATGAAATCATCACACAAAGCTATAGGGTCAGCTTGAGTTACCACGCACTTTCTAGACAATTTTTAATTATCCGTAACAAAAATCAGTCTTCATTTAATAATCTACAACAAGCTAAAGAAGCACTAAGCAAAATTAAAGACTGGGCCGTTATTGATAAGTCCTTACTCAAAAAAGGCGAGCCTTATCAAGCAGCCCTGAGAGTTCGATTAGATCAGTCCAAGCTACCTAAACCCATACAGGTTGAAGCAAGCGGATCAGAAAACTGGACCTTGGTTTCTGAACGCCATCAGTGGACGCCTGCATTTGGTTTATAAATGAAATATATTGTTTTTATCAGTGCCGCGCTTGGAGGAATATTACTTTTCCTTCTTTCACACGCCAGCTCAAATGGCTCTATTTCCGGTCACTACTATACTATTCTTCTAGGGCTTAATATCACCCTTGCGCTAGGACTCACTGCACTTATTGGCTTTCAGCTTTGGCGTCTCTATCAACAAATGCGCTCCCGCGTTATTGGAAGTCGACTTAATGTCAGGCTAATGGGGGCGTTTGCCTTGATGGCAATTATTCCAGGCATGATTGTTTACATTGTTTCAGTAAACTTTCTAACGCGATCAATCGAATCATGGTTCAACGTCAAAGTAGAAGCTGCTCTTGAAGGGGGCGTTCATCTTGGGCAAAGTGCGCTAGATGCCATGTTGATCGATACAAAGCTAAAAGGCGAGAGTATTGCCTCAAACTTGGCCTTTCAGCCAAGCAATACGCAACTTAATATTTTGAATGACTTACGAGAAAAAAGCGGCGTTCAAGATGCGGCTCTTTTTAACATACAAGGTAAGATTTTATCTTTCTCTAGCGCAGATCCACTGAGCTTTCTGCCTGATGCCCCCAGCCTTTCTCAATTGCGACAAGCGAAAGTTCGCAACTATGGGGTCATCGAACCAATACCAGGAAAAGGTTTGTATTTAAGAGTATTAGTGCCAGTCAATATGAATGATATTGGCGGCGAAACACGCATACTCCAACTCCTACAACCCGTACCCAAACAACTATCAAATACTGCAGAAGCAGTTCAAGACGTCTACCAAGACTATCAAGAACTTTCACTTAGCCGTGAATCTCTGAAAGAAGTATTCGCTTTAACACTGACGCTAGTTCTCATGCTTGCCATGCTCACCGCAGTATCAGTCGCCTTTGTATTAAGCCGCCGTTTATCAGCGCCTCTAGGGGTTCTGGCGGAAGGCACTCGTGCCATTGCACGGGGAGACTACGAGACTGTATTACCTGTTCATGGCAACGATGAACTTGGTGTATTAGTGCAATCATTTAACAGCATGACCAAACAACTGGGAGATGCTACACAAGCTGCCAACAACAACCGGGCTCGAGTTGAAGCAGCGCGTGGTTACTTAGAAACGATTTTGGCACATCTTTCATCTGGCGTACTTACACTTAATGACAAAGGCGAGTTAAGAACATACAACCTTGCTGCTTCTAATATCTTAGGAGTGGTGCTGGGTCATTTCGCTCATCAATCTTTTGAAGAGTTAGGTCGCGAATTTCCTGCTCTGAAAGAATTAAGCGAAAGAATCCTCGCACACGCTCAAAACATTCAAAGTAATGAGTGGCAGGAAGAAATGAACATTGTCACATCTCAAGGCAAGCGCACAATTTTATTACGTGGCTCACGCTTACCTTATAGTGCGGACAGTGGTTATCTGATCGTATTTGATGACATCACAACAATGGTTCAAGCTCAACGAGATGCAGCATGGGGAGAAGTAGCAAGAAGGCTTGCTCATGAAATTAAAAATCCACTAACACCCATTCAGTTATCTGCGGAGCGCATTGAACATAAACTATCTAGCAAACTTGATAAAGCAGATAGTGAAATGTTACGTCGCGCAAAAGATACCATCGTGGCACAAGTTGATGCGATGAAAACAATGGTAAATGAGTTTAGTGAATACGCACGTGCCCCCTCACTTAATTTAAGTAGTGTGAATATTAATCGCCTTGTTCAAGACGTATTAGAACTTTACGAGCCAGCACAAATTAAAATTAAAACCAATTTGGGGAAGAGTATCGCTGAAGTGTTAGGTGATGCGACGATGTTAAGGCAAGTGCTACATAACCTACTTCAAAATGCACAAGATGCCCTAGAGAAAACTCCAAAGGCAACCATTCAAGTGAATACATTCCAAAAAGGAGATGAAGTTTGTTTGTCCGTGAGTGACAACGGCACTGGATTCCCTTTAGAAATTTTATCAAGCGCTTTTGAGCCTTACATGACCACCAAGCAACACGGTACAGGCTTAGGATTAGCGATTGTTAAAAAGATTGTGGAAGAGCATAAAGGCACAATTAACATTGAAAATATTCAAGTTGATAAGGACTTGTTAGGTGGAGCAATCGTAACTGTTTGCCTCCCCTCAAATAACAAAGTATCAAAAAATGTAGGCGAGCAATCAAAGCGCAAAACAAAAACAAGCAAGGCAGATAAGTCATGAAAGCAAGACAAATTCTCGTCGTCGATGATGAAATTGGTATCCGCGAACTATTAAGAGATATTCTTCAAGATGAGGGCTATCAAGTTAAGCTTGCCGAAAATGCAGCTGAAGCTAGAGAGTATCGCCAACAAATAAGACCTGATGTCGTGTTACTTGATATCTGGATGCCAGACTGCGACGGAATTACCTTGCTAAAAGAATGGAGCAACACAGGCATGCTCACGATGCCTGTTGTCATGATGTCAGGTCATGGCACGATCGATACTGCTGTAGAAGCGACTCGTATTGGAGCATTTGATTTTCTTGAAAAACCAATCGCACTTCAAAAACTTTTAAAAACAGTCACGGCTGCGCTTAAGCACGGCGAGCAATTGCCAAAGTCTGACATGAATTTATTTAAGCTAGGTAAGAGTGCTGTCATTACTGAATTGCGTCAACGCTTAGAACAAGTCTCTCTAATAAAAGCACCATTATTACTCATTGGTGAAGAAGGTAGCGGATCAGAACTTTGTGCAAAATTTTTACATAAGCCAGAAAGTCCATGGTTAGAACTGATAGACACACAAAGATTAATTGATGCGCCATTAGATATTCTGGAACAACTTCGCGAAGGATTGTTATTTATTCCTGAGCTGGCATCACTCAATAAAACCGAACAAAAAGGCTTGCTCGTTCTACTTGCAAAAGCTGAGAAATATGGGACTCGCGTGGTAGCGAGCACTTCTAAACCACTGCCTGATTTAGTGACTGAAGGACACTTTGACAATACGCTATTACAAGCACTATCAGTCAGCACATTAAAAATTCCTAGCCTTTCTGATCATCGAGAAGATATTCCTGATTTAGCAAGGGCAATTGGATTTTTATTAATAGAGTCGACGGAGGTTAGCTACCGTGAGTTTGAAACTGCGGCACTTAATACACTCAGAAATGCTGACTGGCCAGGCAATCTAAAACAGCTCGATAGCGTCATTCGCAATCTTATGCAAACAAGCCTTGGTGAGCGAATTACAGTCGCTGACGTTCAGCGCGTCATGGAACAATTTTCTCCATTGCAAATTCCAGAGGAAATCCCCAAAACAAAAACTGAAGGCCTGCCAATTGATTTAGACAAACCGCTCAGGGAAGCAAGGGATGCTTTTGAACGATTGTACTTTGAACATCACATTCAAAAAGCAGATAAAAACATGAGCCGCGTTGCAGAAGCAGTTGAGTTAGAACGCACTCATTTGTATCGAAAACTAAAACAGCTAGGAATTAAGATCAAATAAGCTTAACAAGGAGTTAAAATGACGCTTGTTAGCGCAGTGAATAAGGTAGTAAGTTTGGGCAACCAAATGGATGAGCCGTCATTGACCTAGTGTGACCCTGCCGAAATAGATTGGGCGCGCTAACCTCTTTAGATAATAAAAAAGGCAGCTAAAGCTGCCTTTTTTATTATTAATTTGCTACTTCAATTTCTGCAATTGGGTCTTCAATTTTTCCAGACTTGCAGAAAACTCAGCAACCCTCGCCTTCTCTTGTTCAACAACAGCAGCAGGAGCTCTTGCCACAAAACTTTCATTAGTAAGCTTACTGTTCGCTTTAGAAATTTCGCCCTCTAAACGAGCGATCTCTTTGCCCAAACGCTCTTTTTCAGCGGCGACATCAATCTCAATTTTAAGCATCAATTTGAATTCACCAGCCAGCGCCACAGGTGCATCAGCCTCAGGTAAATCTGTCACAATTTCAACTTCAGCCAATTTCGCGAGCGCTTTTAAATGTGGCGCATATGCCTGTAATTGAACTGCATCACCCGCAGCGATTAATGGCACTTTAGTTGCAGGTGAAATATTCATTTCACCTCTTAAACTTCGGCATGCATCAACACTCTCTTTTAATAATGCAACCCAAGCCTCTGCCTTTTCATCGATCTTTTCTGGCTGAGCTTTTGGATAAACTTCAAGCATAATACTTGGACCAGTTTTTCCATTCATCTTGCCAATCGTTTGCCAAATTTCCTCAGTAATAAATGGCATCACCGGATGTGCTAATCGCAAAATAGTTTCTAATACGCGAAGCAAAGTACGACGCGTTGCACGCTTCTCAGAGTCAGATCCTTGCTGAATTTGAACCTTAGCAATTTCCAAATACCAATCGCAATATTCATCCCAAACAAATTTATAAATGCTTTGGGCAACGTTATCAAAACGGTAGTCTGTAAAGCCTTTTTCAATATCAGCTTCAACGCGTTGCAATAGACTCACAATCCAACGATCTGCTTGTGAGAAGCTCAAATAACCCTCAGGCTGTGTACTGCATTGCTCTAATCCGCAATCCTGACCTTCAGTATTCATCAACACAAATCGTGTTGCATTCCATAATTTGTTACAGAAGTTGCGATACCCTTCGCAACGTTGCATATCAAATTTAATATCACGACCAGGACTCGCAAGACTTGCAAAAGTGAAACGCAATGCGTCGGTACCAAACGCAGAAATACCCTCTGGAAATTCTTTACGCGTTTTCTTTTCAATACTTTCAGCTTGCTTAGGATTCATTAATCCTGTGGTACGTTTTTTCAATAAATCTTCAAGTGAAATGCCATCAATCAAATCAATTGGGTCAAGGACGTTACCTTTTGATTTAGACATTTTTTGGCCTTCCGCATCGCGGATTAAGCCATGAACGTAAACATCCTTAAATGGAATCTTGCCAGTGATATGTTTGGTCATCATGACCATACGTGCCACCCAGAAGAAAATAATATCGAAGCCAGTGACCAATACAGATGAAGGAAGATACTGCTGCAATGCAATATTGGCAGCGTCTTTTTCTTCGTCGCCCGTCCAATCTAAAGTTGAGAAAGGCCACAAAGCAGATGAATACCAAGTATCGAGAACATCATCGTCTCGTTTTAGATTGCCTGTATATCCGTCTTTTGCTGCTAATGATTTAGCTTCATTTTCATCGTGTGCAACATACACTTTTCCGTCATCGCTATACCAAGCAGGGATTTGATGGCCCCACCAAAGCTGACGAGAAATACACCAATCTTGAATATTGTTGAGCCATTGGTTGTAAGTATTGACCCAGTTTTCTGGATAGAACTTAATCTCACCTGAAGCCACCACATCCAATGCTTTTTGTGTAATGCTTTTGCCATCAGCAGCAGGCTTGCTCATAGCGACAAACCATTGATCTGTTAGCATAGGCTCAATCACAACACCTGTGCGGTCGCCACGAGGCACCTTCAATTTATGTTTATCAATCTTGAGCAAATATCCTTGCGCTTCTAAATCAGCAACGATTTGTTTGCGTGCCGCAAAGCGCTCTAAACCTTGATATTGTTTAGGTGCGGCTTCATTCACAAATCCCTCAAGATTCAAAATACCAATCATGGGTAAGCCATGACGCTGACCAACAGCGTAATCGTTAAAGTCATGTGCTGGAGTTACTTTAACAACACCTGTTCCAAACTCACGATCCACATAGTCATCAGCGATGATAGGAATCTCACGGTCACATAAAGGTAATTTAACGTTTTTACCAATCAGATGTTGATAGCGGTCATCTTCAGGATGCACCATCACAGCCACGTCACCCAACATCGTTTCTGGACGTGTTGTCGCAACAGTCATATGGCCTGAACCATCAGCCAATGGGTAATTAATGTGCCACATTGAGCCATCTTCTTCTTCAGAAATTACTTCCAAATCAGAAACAGCAGTACCAAGTTTTGGATCCCAGTTAACTAATCGTTTACCACGATAAATAAGACCTTCGTTATATAAGCGAACAAAGCTCTCAGTCACAACTTTGTTTAAGCCAGCATCCATCGTGAAACGCTCGCGTGACCAATCAGGTGAAGTACCTAAGCGGCGCATTTGTTTGGTAATCGTGCCGCCTGAATATTCTTTCCATTCCCAAACTTTTTCTAAGAATTTTTCACGGCCTAAATCATGACGGCTAACGCCTTGTGCATCTAGCTGACGCTCAACCACAATCTGCGTTGCAATCCCAGCGTGATCGGTACCTGGCTGCCATAAAGTATTATCGCCACGCATACGATGATAGCGAGTCAAAGCGTCCATGATGGTTTGATTAAAACCATGACCCATATGCAAGGTGCCTGTGACGTTTGGTGGTGGCAGCAAAATACAGAAATTATCTTGCTTAGTGTTGTCTAGCCCTGCCGCATAAAAGCCTTTTCCTTCCCAAAACTCATACCATTTGCTTTCTATGGTTTTAGGATCAAAAGATTTAGCTAATGCGTTATCAGAAGCTTCGTTAGTTTGTGTTGTTTTGGTGTCAGTATTCATGGCGCGATTTTAACATAAGCGCCTTAATTCTTAACCAGGAGTGAACGGGGATTATTGAAACTTTAAGCGGTATGACAAACAGTGCATTGATGATCTTTGCCTAATTTGATTGTACGCCATTCCATATTAAGGGCATCTAACAACAATAAGCGGCCTTCCAAACTTTGGCCTATTCCCATAAGCAACTTCATTGCTTCAGCAGCCTGTGTTGTTCCAATCATCCCAACTAATGGTGAGAAAACACCATTCTCAGAACAGCGCATCTCAGCCTCTGATCCGTCATCAGGAAACAAGCAATGATAACAAGGTGATGCTTGATGACGAAAATCAAACACAGTTACTTGCCCTTCAAAGCCTATCGCCGCGCCAGAGATCAAAGGTTTTTTGAGTTTGAAACACAAACGATTAAGCGCATAACGTGTAGCAAAATTATCAGAACAATCCAACACAATATCTGCAGCCGCAATTAACTTTTCAAAAGCTTGTTCGGTAGATTTATCTTGGACTGTATTCACAACAGTATCTGGATTGATGTCATTTAATGTGCGCTTAGCAGAAACTGCTTTGTTGA
>JBEIDM010000027.1:0-11217 GCA_040383445.1 Candidatus Methylopumilus sp.
GCGTTTCACCGTAACTAAATACGCTCGTCTCTGTGGCCCTATTCCGCGCCTTATACTATTGCTAGCTTTCAGCGTACGGCTGTTAGCCGTCATCCCACTCTATGCAGCCCGGACTTTCCTCCCCTACTAAGTAGCGGCGACTGTCTGACCAGCTTCACAGTTATTCTAGCATGCGGAGCATTATTTACTCGCAGCTAAAGCATTCTCCATTGCACTGATTGACCAGCGCGAAGGGGAACCAGCAAATCATCACCAAATTCCATTTCAGCAGGCACTTGCCAGCTTTCTTTTACCAATGTGATGTGATCTTGATTGCGTGGCAAACCATAAAAATCCGCCCCGTAAAAACTTGCGAAAGCTTCAAGTTTAGCTAGTGCATTTTCAGCATCAAATACTTCAGCATAAAGCTCTATAGCTGCATGCGCGCTATACATACCAGCACACCCACACGCAGACTCTTTAGCAGATTTAGGATGTGGTGCACTATCTGTCCCTAAAAAGAATTTAGGGCTTCCAGAAATAGCAGCCTCTACCAAAGCTTGCCGATGCTCTTCACGCTTTAATATTGGCAAACAGTAATGATGCGGGCGCATTCCACCAGCAAACATGGCATTGCGATTCATTAATAGATGATGCGGCGTAATAGTCGCAGCCACATTAGCAGGTGCTGCAGTCACAAATTGAGCAGCATCGCGAGTTGTAATGTGCTCAAAAACTACCTTCAGTTCTGGAAATCGAGCTAAAAGCGGCCTCATATTTCGATCAATAAACACCTTTTCACGATCAAATACATCGACATCACCATCAGTCACTTCTCCATGCATCAGTAATGGCATTCCCAGATTTTGCATCGCCTCAAAAACTTGACTGCATTTATTTAAATCCGTCACACCTGAGTCAGAATTAGTGGTGGCGCCAGCCGGATAGTATTTTACTGCATGCACAAAACCACTTTCAGATGCCTTCTTAATCTCCGCCCCTGAAGTATTGTCGGTTAAATAAAGCGTCATTAAAGGTTCAAACTGAAGGCCACTCGGCAAAGCCTCTAAAATCCGCTCACGGTAAGCTAAAGCCAAATCAACATTGGTTACAGGCGGACGTAAATTGGGCATAACAATTGCCCTGGCAAATCGATGTGCCGTATCAGGCAATACTGCCTTTAAGGTTTCACCATCCCGCAAATGTAAATGCCAGTCATCTGGACGTGTAATCGTTAATTTATTCATCTTTTACTCTTTAATTTTCAAAGCAAACTCATAAAGCATATTTTTCTTTACAGCAGTAATCTCAGCGGCTAACTTTACCGCCTGCTTTAAAGGCAAATCCTCAAGCAATAATCTTAAAATGCGTTCAGCCTCTTCGTTAACTGCCGCCTCCTCAACTAGAGGTGCTGCTTCAACTAGCAACACGAATTCACCTCTTTGTTGATTAGCATCAGCTTCTAACCAAGCCTGGGCATCCGCCAAATTGCAACGATGAAAAGTTTCAAAGGTTTTAGTCAGCTCACGCGCAATTGTAATTCTACGGTCGCCGCCCAAGACTTTGGACAAATCTTCTATGCATTCAACGATTCGATGTGGCGCCTCATAAAACACCAAGGTTGATTGGTAGGCCTTTAAGTTTTCCAAAGCCTTTCGACGCTGCGAACCACTGGCTGGCAAAAATCCATAAAACATAAAACCATTTGCCGTAATCCCTGATGCTGACAAAGCCGCAATCACAGCACTCGCTCCAGGCACTGGGACAACATTTACGCCTGCCTCACGCAATACATCTACCACAATAGCGCCCGGATCACTAATACCAGGAGTCCCAGCATCGGTTACCAAGGCAATAGATTCACCCGCTTGCAAACGCCCCAATAAAATCTGCGCCGACTGTTGTTCATTATGCTCGTGAACAGCAATTAATTTTTTCTGAATAGCAAAATAAGAAAGCAAGTGAGAAGTATGTCTTGTATCTTCCGCTGCAATCGCATCAACACTCTTAAGCACCTCTAGCGCACGCAAGCTAATATCTTGCAGATTTCCAATTGGGGTAGCGACCACATATAATGTGGGCAATGAATGTTGATTGGCAGAACTCAAAAATGACTCACTTTTATCTCAATGTTTCGCAAGTTTACACGCAAGCCAGAGACTAGCCTATGAACACATTAGGCAATCAAGCAGAAAAAGTGGCTTTGTCTTATTTAGAACAACAAGGCCTCACTTTAATTAAAAAAAGAATTCTCAAACGAGATTGGGTGAAATAGACTTAATTATGCAAGATGGCAAAAGTATTGTGTTTTTAGAAGTCAGATTAAGAAAAAATAATATATTTGGTGGCGCAAGTGAGAGCATTACACAAGCCAAACAGCGTAAAATAGCGAAAGTCGCTGAGCAATTCTTACAACACCATGGCAATCAACCCTGTCGATTTGATGCTATTGTGATGGAAAAAGCAGAGATACAACATATTCAATGGATCAAGCATGCTTTTGAAGTTTAACTGGACCTGGCATTCATGGATTTAAGCGCAAGAATTAGTGCACACTTTGAGGCAAGCGCTCAATTAAAATTAGCCTTAGCGGAATTACTAGCAGGCCCTATTGCTCAATCTGCACAGTTGATTGTTGAAGCAATACTAAATGAGAAAAAAGTATTATCTTGTGGCAATGGTGCAGGTGCTGCCAATGCCCAATACTTTAGTTCTCGCATGCTCGGCCATTATGAAATGGAGCGTCCAGGCTTAGCGAGTATTGCACTTAGCGCAGACAGTACAACGATTACGGCAATCGCTAACCTTGGTAATTTTGACCAAGCTTATGCAAAACAAGTGCAAGCACTGGGGCAATCTGGCGATATTTTATTGGCCATTAGCACCAGCGGAAATTCGGAAAGTATTTTAAATGCCATCCGAGCAGCCAAAGAACGTAACATGAAGGTCATTGCATTTAGCAGTGGCGATGGCGGCAAGGTCATGGAACTGCTTGAGGACCACGATATCCATTTAGGCGTTCCCCATGATAATGCAGCCAGAGTTCAGGAAGTTTATATTCTTATTTTGCATTGCCTATGCGATGCTATCGATTGTTTACTATTAGGAGTCGAATAAATGCGTTCACCATTCAAAGTTTCAATGAGTCAGCTCATTATTGCTACCGCACTCAGCACACAACTCACAGGATGCTTTCCGATTATCGCAGGCGGTGCAGCAGCAGGCGGTGCAATGGTTGCCGACAGAAGAACGGCTGGCACTTATGTCGAAGACCAATCGATTGAACTAAAAGCTGAAAAATTGATTTTTGAGAAGATTGGTAAAGATATTCATGCCAACGTAACTAGCTATAATCGTAATGTACTCATTACCGGGGAAGCTAAGACTAGCGCTGTAAAAGCCAATGCAGAAGATTTGGTTAAACCTATTAACCAAGTAAATAAAGTCACAAATGAGTTAGTGATTGGCGAGAACTCATCATTAACATCACGCTCTAACGATGCCTTCATTACTTCAAAAGTAAAGGCGAGCTTCGTTAAGGAAAATAAATTTCCAGCCAACTATGTAAAAGTCGTGACTGAGGCCTCAACAGTATTCTTGCTTGGAATGGTAACGCAACAAGAAGCTGATGACGCTGTAGAAATTGCTCGAGGCGTTAGTGGTGTAGAAAAAGTTGTCAAAGTTTTCGAATACATTAAATAAATTAGTAAATTAATATAACCATCGAAATATAGGTAATTCAAATATGAGCGAAGCAAGTAAAGAAATTATTATTGAAGGTCTAACCCGAGCAGGTAAGGCTTTCCGCCCAAGTGACTGGGTAGATAGAATGTGTAGCACTTATGCGACCTTTGGCGCAGACCGCAAACTTAAATACTCTCCGTATCTAAAGCCACGCGTGGTTAATGGAGTGCGTTGTTTGGCTGTAGATTTAAAACTTAAGGATGTCAATCCTGAAGGCTATAAACAACTCATGCACTTTGCTGAAGAAAACAATCTAAATGTTTTAGATGAGACCGGCACAAGCATTCCAACACCAAACTAAGCAAGAACTTTAGTAAAAGGCTTATCTGATCACGAGGTAAGCCTTTTTTCATTTAACTCTATGCTTAATTAGCGAATGATCAAAATTTACTTAGTTGATATCAATGCTTCTATATATTGCTTAGTGACTAAGCCACGCTTAATTTTTACAAGCTTACCTTGAGGATTATATATATAGGTACTCGGCAGCACTTCTGCTGAGCCTATAGCTTGCATTACCTTAGGCGTTCCTAAGACGATTGGATAAGAGATCAGCATATCATCAACAAATCGAGCGACCTCTTGCTCACTTTTATAATCGACCGCCACACCAATCATCACCAAATCTTTACCTTTGCGTTCATCGTAAAGCGCAACTAAATCTGGCACTTCTTCCAAACAAGGCGGACACCAAGTAGCCCAATAGTTAATCAAGACCCATTTCCCTTGATAATTTGAAAGGCGATGCTCCTTACCTGCCATATCCTTCAAAACGTCCCGCTTAGTAAGCTCTGCTTGGCTTGGCAAGACAAATAAAAACAAGGCTATGATTAAAAATGTAATTTTTCGCATAAAATGATTCCAATGATGATTCATCAAAAAAACATCAAAACTTCATAATCTATTGCACACAATGCTTCACTAATCAGCATTTTTTCGCTAGGATAGCGAAATAGTATTTTCCAGTTAAGCTAATTTAGCTATTCAAATTTTACAAATTAGAGGTTCACATGAGCGACCAAATTATCCACACAAGCGACGATTCTTTCGAACAAGACGTTCTACAATCAGCAATTCCAGTGTTAGTTGACTACTGGGCTGAATGGTGTGGCCCATGCAAGATGATTGCACCGATTTTAGATGAAGTGGCAAAAGAATACGAAGGCCGCATTAAAGTGGCTAAGTTAAATATTGACGAGAATCAACAAACACCTCCTAAATACGGCATTCGTGGCATCCCAACATTAATGTTATTTAAAAACGGTAACGTTGAAGCAACTAAAGTTGGCGCATTATCAAAATCACAATTAACAGCTTTTATTGACAGCAACATTTAATCGATATATCTTGTGTCTAGTTCTGTTGCAATCCTGATATCCCCTGATATTTAAGCAACATTAAGAACTAGACACAATTTTGTAAGTCACACAATCCTCTTTAAGTAGTTCCGTCCTTTTCAGCGAGCACCCTCAAATGCACTTATCAGACCTAAAACACCTTCCAGTCACAGAACTTGTCGATATGGCAATCGAAAATGAAATCGAAAATGCCAGTCGAATGCGAAAACAAGATTTAATTTTCGCTCTGTTAAAGAATAAAGCAAAAAAAGGCGATAGCATTTTTGGTGATGGCACCTTAGAAGTACTTCAAGATGGTTTTGGCTTCTTAAGATCACCAGACACCTCTTATCTAGCAGGCCCTGATGATATTTATGTTTCACCATCGCAAATTCGCCGATTTAATTTACACACAGGCGATACGATTCAAGGTGAAATTCGCACCCCTAAAGATGGCGAACGCTACTTTGCCCTAGTTAAGGTAGACAGCGTCAACGGTGAGTCTCCAGAAAATACCAAACACAAAATCCTGTTTGAAAACTTAACACCACTTTTCCCGACAAAACCTCTTATTTTAGAGCGTGATATTCGCGGCGAAGAAAACGTCACAGGCCGTGTCATCGACATGATTGCGCCAATCGGCAAAGGTCAACGTGCATTATTAGTAGCGAGTCCTAAGAGCGGTAAAACAGTGATGATGCAACATATTGCACATGCCATTACCGCCAACCATCCTGATGTTAACTTGATCGTACTATTGATTGATGAACGTCCTGAAGAGGTTACAGAAATGACACGCTCAGTTAAAGGCGAAGTCGTTGCTTCAACCTTTGATGAACCAGCAACACGTCACGTGCAAGTTGCAGAGATGGTTCTAGAGAAAGCTAAGCGTTTAGTTGAACATAAAAAAGATGTGGTTATTTTATTAGACTCCATTACCCGCCTAGCCCGTGCTTACAACACTGTTGTTCCAGCATCAGGCAAAGTATTAACGGGTGGTGTTGATGCTAATGCGCTTCAACGTCCTAAACGATTCTTTGGTGCGGCACGTAATATTGAAGAAGGTGGTTCACTGACCATTATCGCAACTGCACTTGTGGACACAGGTTCGCGTATGGACGATGTGATTTATGAGGAATTCAAAGGCACGGGCAACATGGAAATCCATCTTGACCGTCGCATGGCTGAAAAACGCATCTATCCAGCCATTAACGTCAATAAATCAGGCACGCGCCGTGAAGAATTACTGATTGAAAAAGACATCCTTCAGAAAATTTGGGTATTGCGTAAACTGCTTTACCCAATGGATGATCTTGAAGCGATGGAGTTCTTATTGGACAAAATCAAGGCCACCAAAAACAATGCGGACTTTTTTGACAGCATGCGCCGCGGATAATTGTTGGCTATTAGTTGCTTAATTTAAAGAAATCAATGATAATTGCTGGTTCAGTGAAATGCTTTTGAAAGAGATTTGACCATGAAGGCCGAGATTCATCCAGAGTACAACGAAATTAAAGTAACTTGCAGCTGCGGCAACAAGTTCAATACACGTTCTACAAACAGCAAAGACATGAACATCGAAGTATGTTCACAATGTCATCCATTCTACACAGGCAAGCAAAAGATTTTAGATACTGCTGGTCGTGTTGAGAAATTCCGCCAAAAATACGGCATGTAATTTTGTATGGTTCCCAAAAAAGGCAGCTTACGCTGCCTTTTTTATTTTAAACTGAGCATGATCAATACATTCATTAGGTTTTTAAATGGCGTTTGAAATAGATCACGATTGGCAAGGAAATCTTGCCACACCGGTTGCCCGCATCGGAGAGAAAGCTAAAACCAAGCTGCTCGTTCTGCTTTGTATCATTTGGGTCACCATGGGTATTTTTGGCCATCAACCATGGAAACCCTATGAAGCTTCTAGCGTTAGTATTATCAAGAACATGCTCGATCAGCAGCTTTGGCTCACAGCGACTGCTGCAAGCCAAACATCGCTAGAAAATCCCCCGCTATTTTATTGGTCTGCTGCACTCTTTGGTCAATTGCTCAGTCCGATTCTAAGCCTACATGATGCCGCTAGAGTTGCGAGCGCATTTTGGATGTCTTTAACCTTACTAGTTGTAGGCATGATAGGCCGTGAAATTTGGGGGCAAGGCCTAGGTAGACAAACAAGCTTTATATTTATTAGCTCAGTAGGATTAATTGCGGTTGCTCACTCACTAAGCCCAGCATTACCTGCACTTACTGGTAGTGCAATGGGCCTATATAGTCTAGCACTTGCAAGAAGAAGACCTTTTCGAGCCAGCGCATTACTAGGCTGCGGCATCGGAATTAGCTTTCTAGCAACAGGATTAATGCCAGCACTTATTTCAGTCGTATCTGCCTTATTACTTCCTTTATTCTTTAAAGCATGGCGCTCAAAAAGCTACGCAATTGTTTTAGGACTTGCCCTGCTGATTTCAATGCCGTGGCTACTCCTTTGGCCAGCTGCATTATGGCAAGTTGCCCCAAATCAAGTAATCACATGGTGGCAAACTCAATTAGTGTTTTCTAACAGCACCCATATTGATTTACTAAGAACTATTGCATGGGGAGCATGGCCATCCCTACCATTGGCGGCATGGGGCTTATGGCATTATCGAAAAGTCCTGGTTGATAAACCAAAGTTTCAACTGATCATTACATATTTCATTGTTGCACTGACATTAATTGGTCTCAGCTCACTAAACGAAGTACCTGCACTCACCTTACTATTGCCATTAACACTCCTTGCAGGCGGCGCTGTTGAAACGCTTAAGCGTGGTGCAGCTGGCGCCCTTAATTGGTTTGGTTTATTTGCATTCGGTTTAGCTGGCATTCTCATTTGGTTAGGCTGGATTGCTTTTACAACCGGCTGGCCGGAACACCTATCAGTTCGAATGCACTTTCTTTCAGGCTTAAAAAACATGGACATCAACATCGTGAGCTTAACAGCAGCGATTCTGGCCTCCGTAGTTTGGATAGCAACTATCAACACAAAACGCTCTAATCGTGCTGCCATTACTGATTGGGCTGTTGGTGTAACTATGGTGTGGAGCTTGCTAATGACACTTTGGCTGCCATTAATAGATAACGCAAAAAGCTACTACCCAGTAGCCAAAGCATTAAAACACAATCTACCTAAAAATCATGGTTGCATTAATAGCATCATGGGTAATGACCAAGCTGATCTAATGCATTACTACATTAATTTAAAAACAAAACATATTGTCAGCTCCGATCAATTTAGTTGTGATTTACTATTGATACAAGCGGACAAAAAGCATGAAAAAATATCACTAAGTGATGATTGGAAACTCATCTGGCAAGGTAAACGTCCAGCTGATCGCAATGAGCGATTTAGGTTATACCAAAGAAAACAATAAACACATCTATGCAAACCAGCACGGAAAAAACTAAACTTATCGATCAATTTGGAAGGCAGGTAGATTACATTCGCCTATCCATCACTGACCGTTGCGATTTCCGTTGCACCTATTGCATGAGTGAGAACATGGAATTTCTTCCTCGAGATGAAGTGCTTTCACTTGAAGAATGCCTACGTGTTGTTAAAGCTTTTGTTGCGCTTGGCGTTTCTAAAGTACGCATCACCGGAGGCGAACCTCTAGTCCGTAAAAACGCACTTTGGTTATTTGAAGAAATCGGCAAACTCTCAGGCCTCAAAGAACTCGTCACCACGACTAACGGCTCACAACTTGAGCAACAAGCCCAAGCACTCAAAGCAGCAGGGGTTAAACGAATCAACATCAGCCTCGATAGTTTAAATGCAGAGAAATTTAAGAAAATTACTCGTGTAGGTGATTTAAACAAGGTACTTCGAGGCATCACTGCAGCACAAAAAGCTGGCTTTGATAATATCAAACTCAATACTGTTTTAATGCGCGGCATCAATGATGATGAAACATTATCACTGGTGGAATTTGCGATTGCTCAAAAGATTGATATTTCATTTATTGAAGAAATGCCACTCGGAGAAGTGGATCATCATCGCGAATCAAGCTTTGTTAGCAACACAGAAACACTCGCTAATATTCAAACAAAATTCGATTTAATTTCCAGCGAAATCAATACAGGCGGCCCTGCTCGCTATTGGAAAGTGAAAGATACCAATACCAAAATCGGTTTTATTTCACCACACAGCCACAATTTTTGTGAGGCTTGCAATCGTGTGCGTATCAGTTGCAAAGGTGAATTGTATTTATGCCTAGGTCAGGAAGACAAAGTTGATTTAATGCCTTTGCTACGCGACCAACCTAATGATGATTCAGCCCTCATTACAGCCATATTATCCAGCATGCAAATCAAACCAAAAGGTCACGATTTTGATCTAAAACGTGCAGCGCCTGCGGTGGTTCGGTTTATGTCACATACAGGCGGATAGCGCATGCACATCACTGGAATCATCTTAGCAGGTGGCCTAGCAAGACGCATGGGCGGTATTGATAAAGGCCTGATTCCATTTCTGAACAAACCCATGATTACGCATGTCGTTAATCAACTAAAGCCGCAAGTTGAGCATATGCTGATTAATGCCAATCGCGAAATTGAACGTTATGAAGCTTTGGGCTTATCTGTTATTCAAGATCAAATCGCAGACTTCGCTGGGCCTTTAGCCGGTTTACATACTGGCATGAAACACGCAAAAACTGAGTTTGTTTTAAGCGTTCCCTGCGACTCACCATTACTAGCAAATAATCTAGCGATTCGTTTAATGCATGCACTTCAAGAAAATAATGCAGATATTGCAATTGCAACAACAGGTGAGCAAACACACCCTGTATTTTGTTTATGTCGTACCAATTTAGCTGCAGATTTAGAAGAATTTCTCATTGCTGGCGGACGTAAGGTTGAAGACTGGCAAAAGAAACATCACTTAACCATGGTCAACTTTGATGATCAACCCACAGCTTTCAGTAACATTAATACTATGGATGATCTTACTGAACTTGAGCGTTTTGCAAACCATCAAAACTAACATCGTGAATACCAAAAAAATCATTCCAGTTCTAGGTTTTTGTGCGCATAGCAGTGGTATCGGCAAGACCACGCTATTAACTCAGCTTATTCCGGCTTTAATTGCGCAAGGCTTAAGAATTTCTGTGATCAAACATGCCCATCACAGCTTCGATATCGACCAAGCCGGCAAGGATAGCTATCGCTTACGTGAAGCAGGTGCTGTGCAAATGATGATAGGCTCAAAAGCACGCTGGGCACTCATGACTGAGCTATCACGCACACCCCACAATGAAGATGAGCCAAGCTTGGCTTTACTACTTTCTCAAATGGATACTTCACTCAGCGATTTAGTCTTAGTTGAAGGCTTCAAACACGAAGCCATTCCAAAAATCGAAGTGCATAGAGCAGAAATGGGCACGCCTTTATTAGCGAATGAAGATGAGAACATTATTGCGATCGCTACTGATGAAGCAGTAAATAGCTCTAAACCACAAATTGATTTAAACGATATTTCTGCCGTTGCCACCTTTATTCGACAATGGCTTAAACTATAAAACAGCTTTAGAAAAACAGATGCCAACCATGAGTAAAAAAACCTTAGCCGAACTTGCGAATACCGAAAGCCCTTGTGATGATTACGACCCAAATTCAATGCCGGTAGATCAAGCACGCTCAACGATTAAGGCCTACTTAAATCCTGTTAAAGCAATTGAAACTATAGAGATAAGAGCATCACTTGGCCGCATTTTGGCGGAAGACATTATTTCGCCTTTTAATGTTCCGGGTCATAACAACTCAGCCATGGATGGCTATGCTTTTAATTCGGCAGATGTCGAACAATCAGGCAGCACGACCTTAAAAATCACAGGGAGTGCATTCGCAGGTAATCCACTCACAGGCAGCGTTCAAAAAGGGGCTTGCATTCGCATTATGACAGGCGCAGCAGTGCCTGCTGGCGTTGATACCGTCATTGCTCAAGAACGCGTCAACGCTGATGCAGAGAGCATCACATTTACAGACAGCATCAAACCTGGCATGAACGTACGTCTTGCTGGCGAAGACTTAAGCACAGGCCAAATTGTTTTAAAGCAAGGTCATTTAATGCGCGCCGCAGATCTGGGATTAGTTGCCTCACTGGGCATTCCAGATATTAAGGTTTACA
>JBEIDM010000028.1:0-10978 GCA_040383445.1 Candidatus Methylopumilus sp.
CTGCAGCCGGCTCTGGTAGCAGAATGCATTCAGAAATTCCAAAACAGTATTTAACATTATTATCACGTCCTTTAATTACTTGGTGCTTGGATGTTTTTTATGCGCATCCCAAAATTAATCATGTTCACCTAGCACTTCATCCTCATGATGCAGTTTGGTCCAATCAATTATCAAACAATCCCAAACTAAATGTTTTGCGTACAGGTGGAGACACTCGTTCTCAAACCGTTTTGAATACTTTAGAAAAGATTGATGCAGATGATGATGATTGGGTGTTGGTACATGATGCTGCCCGCCCTGGTTTAACTGATGAGTTATTGAGTAAGTTGTTAGATGCCTTACAAAACGATGCTGTTGGGGGGTTGTTAGCAATTCCTCTAGCAGACACCTTAAAGCGTGCTGATGTCAGTCAGCGTGTCGAGAGGACTGAGTCGCGTGAAGCTTTGTGGCAAGCACAAACACCACAAATGTTTACCTATGGTCTTCTAAAGCGAGCATTAATAAAGGCTCACACAAGCAATCATCAACCTACAGATGAGGCCCAAGCTGTAGAGTTTTTGGGACTTAGTCCTAAATTAGTTGCAGGTGGATTACGTAATCTCAAAATCACCTATCCACAAGATCTACTTTTGGCTGAAGCAATATTAGCTGTTGATATGAATAAGCATTCGGAGCATCAATAATGATAAGAATTGGTCAAGGATATGATGTCCATCGTTTAGTTGAAGGTCGTCCATGTATTATTGGTGGCGTCGATATTCCTTTTGATAAAGGACTTGATGGTCATTCAGATGCGGATGTGCTTTTGCATGCTATTTGTGATGCGATGCTTGGTGCGGCAGGACTTGGGGATATTGGTAAGCATTTCCCTGATAATGATCCACAATACAAAGGTGCAGACTCTAGAGCCTTGCTGCGGACAGTTATTGAGCTTTTGCATCACTTGGGTTATCGGCTGAGTAATCTCGATGCAACGATTATTGCGCAACAGCCGAAAATGGCTCCCTATATTGATGAGATGCGACTCAATATTGCAGGCGATTGTGATGTGCCAGTTGATAGAGTCAATATCAAAGCAACAACAACTGAAATGCTTGGTTTTGAGGGGCGGGGTGAAGGGATTGCGGCGCAAGCAGTATGTTTGCTTGCGAAGAAGAGCTAGGCTTTAAGTAAAACAATCACGGCACCACTCCCACCGTCTGTTGCTCTCGCTTGCGCATAAGCAATCACTTCATCTTTCTGTACCAACCAGTTCCTTACCTTATGCTTGAGAATGGGTTCGCGATTTCTTGAGCCTAGACCTTTGCCATGAACAATTCGTACGCAGCGGATTCCCCGTTTTTTACATCCAGCAAGAAATTCACCTACTTGAATACGCGCTTCATCGCTGATGAGGCCGTGTAAGTCTAAATTGGCTTGAATGACCCAGTGACCACGTCTGAGTTTGCTGAGTACGGAAGGTGATTGGCCTTCGCGTAAGTATAGCAACTCCTCTCCGCTTTCTAGCTCGTATGCAGGAATATAGCCATCACTTAAAGAATCTCGTAGGGCCTGTTTCTCGTCTCGAATAAATTGCTGAGGAATGGGTTTTGGTTTTGAGGGTTCGTGATGAATGCGATTAGTATTTAGAGGTCGTGCATTTTTAACTGCTGCCAAGAATAAATCTTCAGTTTTTTGCTGCTGCGCCAGTTCTGCCTTCAGTTTTTCTGCTTTTTCTTTTTCGAGTTTTTCAAGCTGCTGCGCCTTAATCAGCAGTTTTGCTTGCTCGATATTTTTGATTCTTGAATCGCTGTTCATGATGTAAGGCGGCGTTCAACAATGATTTTTTATCACTTTATTTCAAGCTTGTTAAATAACGTTCAGCGTCTAAAGCGGCCATACAGCCTGTGCCAGCACTAGTGACTGCCTGACGATAAATGTGATCTTGTACGTCACCCGCTGCAAAAACGCCAGGAATATTAGTAGCAGTGAAATTCCCTTGGCGACCAGTATTCGTGACGATATAGCCGCCTTCCATTTCTAGTTGGCCTTCAAAAATATCTGTATTTGGTTTGTGGCCGATTGCAATAAACACACCGCGTAATTCGATGTCTTTAGTACTGCCATTGTCTACATTCTTAATACGCATTCCGGTAACGCCCATGTCATCACCTAGTACTTCATCAAGCGTTGAAAAAACCTCTAAAACGATCTTTCCTTCTTTTACACGTTCCATAAGCTTGTCGATAAGAATTGCTTCCGCTTTAAATTTATCGCGTCTATGAACTAGCGTGACCTTGCTTGCAATATTAGCTAAGTAAAGGGCCTCTTCAACTGCAGTGTTACCGCCGCCAATGACTGCTACTTCTTGGTTTCTGTAGAAAAATCCATCGCATGTAGCGCAGGCAGAAACGCCTTTTCCTGAGAATTTTTCTTCTGATGGAATACCTAAGTATTTGGCCGAAGCGCCAGTGGCAATAATTAAAGCATCGCATGTATATTCACCTGAATCGCCCACTAGGCGAATTGGTTTTTCTTTCAAATGCGTTGTATGAATATGGTCAAAAATCATTTCCGTATTAAAGCGTTCGGCGTGCTTTTGAAAGCGCGCCATTAATTCTGGACCCATAACGCCATCCGCATCAGCAGGCCAGTTGTCTACTTCAGTAGTAGTCATTAATTGACCACCTTGAGCAATGCCAGTGATTAATACAGGATTTAGGTTGGCGCGAGCAGCGTAAACAGCAGCAGTGTAACCGGCAGGTCCTGAACCTAAAATCATGAGTTGAGAGTGTTTGGTAGTCATGGTGAATTATTCCTAAAAAATTGTTCGTTGTTGCTCTCTATTTTAACGTAAATATTTTGGCTTATCCCTGCTAATTTTTGCGCATCGATTGCTGTCAATCTCACGTGTTATGAAGTGTCTGATACTGCTATAATTCAGCTTAAATTTTGATATTCAATTTTCACTAAATTAGGCCGTTAATTATTTTGTTTTTTAATAAAAAAAATGTGAATACAAATGCTTCAAATCTAATACCTGCCGAAAGTGCAGGCTTAGTTCGGGAGGCTTGGTGGTTGTTTTTTTCAGTGCTCGGCGTTTATTTGGCACTTATTCTTCTCACATATTATGTGAATGATCCTTCATGGTTTAACGCAACTTCATCGCAAGATGATATTCATAATGCAGGCGGAGCACTAGGTGCTAAGTTATCTGCAGTTCTGCTTTCTTTATTCGGTTTTTCCGCTTGGTGGTGGGTAGTATTTGCTTTCTACGCGCTGTGGTTGGTTTATTTACGATTAGATGTTGTTGGGCAAAGTAAAAAACCATTGCTGTTCCTTAACTTTTTAGGTTTCGGAATGGTGTTGGTTGCATCTGCTGCCATGGAGTTTGGTCACATTGTCAAATTGCCGGCAACGCTTCCACTTAATTCTGGCGGCATGATAGGTGCCGTTGTTGACGGATTAATGCGTCAGTCATTGGGTTTTGTTGGGTCAACGCTCATTCTTCTTTTTACTATCGCGGCTGGGTTTAGTTTATTTACTGGATGGTCCTGGATATTAATTATTGAAAAATTAGGTGGCGGCGTCATCAACACCTATCAATTCGTTAAAACCAAATGGCAAGATAGAAAAGATAGGGAAGTTGGCCGCATTGCGGAACAGGCGCGCACGGAGTTCGTAGAGCAAGAGCGCAAACGTACGGAAGATCGTGCGCCAATTCAAATTGAAACGCCAGTGCTGGAAATCCCTAAGAGTGAGCGAGTTAAAAAAGAAAGTCAGGCGCCTTTATTTGAAACCATGCCAGACTCACCTTTGCCGCCATTACATTTATTGGATGAGCCTAAAGGTGAAGTTGAAATTCAATCCGCCGAAACCCTGGAATTTATTTCTCGCTTAATCGAACGTAAGCTAATGGACTTTGGTATCGAAGTGAAAGTCTTGGCTGCGATGCCAGGCCCAGTAATTACGCGTTATGAGTTAGAGCCCGCGGCTGGCGTTAAGGGTAGCCAGGTGATGAATCTATCTAAAGATTTAGCACGTGCGCTTTCTGTGGTCAGTATTCGTGTTGTCGAAACCATTCCTGGTAAAAGCTGCATGGGCTTGGAAATTCCTAATCCTAAACGTCAAATTGTTTACCTTTCCGAGATTATGGGTTCTCAGGCTTATGCTGACGTGACATCACCACTTGCGATTGCGATGGGTAAAGATATTGCTGGTAAAGCTGTGGTTGCCGACTTGGCGAAAATGCCGCACGTTTTAGTTGCGGGTACCACTGGCTCTGGTAAGTCGGTAGCGATTAACGCGATGATTTTGAGCTTGGTTTACAAAGCTGAAGCTGACAAAGTTCGCATGATTTTAATTGATCCAAAAATGTTGGAGTTGTCTGTTTATGACGGCATTCCGCATTTGTTGGCACCCGTCATTACGGATATGCGCCAAGCAGGAAATGCTTTGAACTGGTGTGTGGCTGAAATGGAACGCCGTTATAAATTAATGTCAGCACTTGGTGTGCGTAATTTGGCTGGTTATAACGTAAAAATCAAAGATGCAATTAAAGATGGCAATCCAATTACGCATCCATTTACATTGACGCCAGATAGCCCTGAACCTTTAGATGAATTGCCATTGATTGTCGTGGTGATTGATGAGTTGGCTGACTTAATGATGGTAGTTGGTAAGAAAGTTGAAGAGCCGATTGCGCGTTTAGCACAAAAAGCACGTGCTTGTGGTATTCACTTGGTTGTCGCGACACAGCGTCCTTCTGTTGATGTGATTACAGGTTTGATTAAAGCCAACATCCCAACACGTGTTGCATTCCAGGTATCTAGCAAAATTGACTCGCGCACGATTCTTGATCAAATGGGTGCTGAAGCTTTGCTTGGCCAGGGTGATATGTTGTATCAACCACCAGGTACCACGTTCCCACAACGTATCCACGGCGCGTTTGTGAGTGATGCTGAAGTCCATCGCGTAGTTCAACATCTTAAATTGCAAGGTGAGCCTAATTACATTGAAGGTATCTTGACTGGAGGCTCGTCAGAAGATGGTGGTGAGGCTGGTGATTTTGGTGGTGGCGGTGATGAGTCAGATCCACTGTATGATGAAGCAGTTGCTATCGTGCTTAAAACCCGTCGTGCATCTATTTCTGCAGTACAACGTCAGTTGCGCATTGGTTATAACCGTGCAGCAAGATTGATTGAGCAAATGGAGCGTGCTGGCTTGGTTTCTTCGATGCAAAGTAATGGAAATCGTGAAGTTTTAGCGCCAGGCGGCCAAGAATAAAGCGTGTATGAAAAAACTATTTGTTTTAGCTTTACTGTTTATTACATTCAATCTTCAGGCCGCTGGCTTGGAGAGAATGAAAGATTATTTTCAAAACACCCAAACGGCTGAAGCCGATTTGCAACAAACGGTGTTTGATAAGCAAGGCCATAAAACCCAAGAAGTGACTGGGCATATGAAATTACAAAAGCCTAGTAAATTCCGCTGGGACTACAACAAGCCTTATGTGCAGTTGATTGTCGGTGATGGAGAAAAGGTTTGGTTGTTCGATCCCGAGCTTAATCAAGTGACTGTTCGTGCTTTTTCTAAAGCGCTGGGTTCTAGTCCAGCAGCGCTTCTTGCTGGAGGTAAGGAAATGGAACGTGCTTTTGATATCAAGGATGTCAGTCGTAAAGGTGACCTTGAGTGGGTCATTGCAGTTCCTAAGCTTAAAGAAACTGGATTTGAGCGAGTGTTTTTAGGCTTTAAGGAAGATGCTTTAATGGAAATGGAATTGCATGACAGCTTCGGTAATAGAACGCTTATTCAATTTAGTCATCTTGAGCGCAATATTAAAATTCCAGCATCATCTTTTAAATTCACGCCACCATCAGGCGCAGATGTCTTAAGAGAATAATTCAGGAAGTATCTTGAATTTATTCGCCCCTAATCAACCTCAAGCACCTCTTGCAGAGAAGCTACGCCCGCAAACTTTAGATGAAGTTGTTGGGCAATCTCATTTGCTAGGGCAGGGTAAGCCGCTTAGATTGGCTTTTCAATCAGGTAAGTTGCCTTCTATGATTCTGTGGGGCCCGCCAGGCGTTGGTAAAACGACATTGGCTCGCTTAATTGCAAATACGGCCGATGCTGAGTTTATTCCTATTTCTGCTGTGCTTTCTGGCATTAAAGATATTCGTGAGGCGATTGAGCGTGCTGAGCATACCTTACAACAATCAGGTCGCCGCACCATCATGTTTGTGGATGAGGTGCATCGCTTCAATAAAGGTCAGCAAGACGCATTCTTGCCGTTTGTTGAAAGTGGGTTGATTACCTTTATCGGTGCAACTACTGAGAACCCATCATTTGAAGTTAATAGTGCGTTACTAAGCCGTTCACAAGTTTTTGTGCTGAAGGCGCTATCAGAATCTGAATTAGGCCAGTTGCTCGTTCGTGCCCAAGAGGAAATGAGCTTAAACGTAACATTGAACGAAGAAGCGACTACTCAAGTGCTTGCTTATGCAGATGGTGATGCCCGTCGCTTGTTGAATTTTGTTGAGGGGCTTTTGAATGCAGCCGCTGAGGCTAAAATTAAGCAAATTGACATGCCTTTCTTGCAATCAACCATGGCTAGCAAGACACGTCGCTTTGATAAGGGCGGGGAAGCGTTTTACGATCAAATCTCAGCACTGCATAAGTCAGTGCGTGGTTCAAATCCTGATGGTGCGCTATATTGGATGCAACGCATGTTAGACGGAGGCGCTGAACCACTCTATGTTGGTCGTCGCTTGGTTCGTATGGCGATTGAGGATATTGGTTTGGCTGATCCAAGGGCTTTGGAAATCTGCTTAAATGCTTGCCAGACCTATGAGCGCTTAGGGTCTCCTGAAGGCGAGTTGGCTTTTGCGAATGCCGTGGTTTATTTGGCGATTGCCGCTAAAAGCAACGCTGTTTATATGGCGTATAACCAAGTGAAAGCCTTTGTTGCGCAAGATCAGTCTAGGCCAGTGCCTTTGCATCTGCGTAATGCGCCAACTAAATTGATGCAGAACTTGGATTACGGAAAAGATTATCGTTATGCACACAATGAAGAGGGTGCATATGCAGCGGGTGAGCAGTATTTGCCTGATGGTCTAGAAGAAGTGAAGTTTTATGAGCCGACAAATCGTGGGCTTGAAGGTAAAATAAGCGAAAAATTAGCGCATTTGGCTGAGCTAGATAAGCAGGCTAAAGCCAAGAAGTAAATTAATTAGGAAAATGCATGTTAGATATTCAGCAATTAAGAAATGATTTAGATAAAGTGGTCGCGAAGTTGGCTAGCCGTAAGTTTGTATTTGATACAGCTGGATTCACTGCGCTCGAAGCTGAGCGTAAAGAAGTACAAACCCGCACACAGGAGTTGCAAGCAAAACGCAATGCGAGCTCTAAGCAAATTGGGATTGCAAAATCTAAAGGCGAAGATGTTAGCGCCATGATGGTTGAAGTTGCTGGTTTGGGTGAGCAATTGAAAGCGGATGAAGAACGATTGAATGTGATTCAAGTTCAAATGCAGGACTTTTTGCTTAATGTACCTAATCTACCTCAAGACACAGTGCCTGTTGGTCAGTCTGAAGAAGAGAATGTGGAAGTGCGTAAAGTAGGAACGCCCCGCACATTTGATTTCGAAATAAAAGATCATACTGATGTTGGCATGCCGCTGGGTTTAGATTTTGATACAGGTGCAAAATTGTCTGGCGCTCGGTTTACTTTGATGCGCGCTCAAATTGCTAAGCTTCATCGCGCATTAGCTCAGTTTATGATTGATACACAAACAGAACAACATGGCTATGAGGAATGTTATACGCCTTATATGGTTAATGCTGATTCATTGCGCGGAACGGGTCAATTGCCGAAGTTCGAAGAAGATCTCTTCAAGATGCCGCATAATGACAGCACTTTGTATCTTATTCCTACTTCGGAAGTCACTTTAACAAATACTGTACGTGATGAAATTGTTGCTTTAGATCGTTTGCCTATTAAATTAACAGCACATACGCCATGTTTTCGTTCGGAAGCAGGTTCTTATGGACGCGATACGCGCGGCATGATTCGTCAGCATCAGTTTGATAAAGTCGAGATGGTGCAAATTGTTCATCCAGAAAAGAGCAATGAGGCATTAGAAGAAATGGTTGGGCACGCGGAGAATATCTTGAAAGCTTTAGAGTTGCCATATCGTGTGGTGGCTTTGTGTACTGGCGATATGGGTTTTGGCGCAGCTAAAACTTATGATTTGGAAGTATGGTTGCCTGCACAAAATACTTATCGTGAAATCTCATCTGTTTCTAATTGTGAGGCTTTTCAAGCACGTCGCTTGCAAGCACGTTTCCGTAATGAAGCGGGTAAGCCGGAATTAGTCCATACATTAAATGGCTCGGGTTTAGCTGTTGGTCGTACGTTAGTAGCTGTTCTTGAAAACTATCAAAATGCAGATGGTAGTGTGACAGTTCCTAAAGTATTACAAGCTTATATGGGCGGAAAAACACTCATCAAATAACCAGTTTTAATGTTTTATTTAAACCTTAATGACTTTGACATTAGGCTTCTCGATACTACAAGTAACAATATTTATCCATCTGCTATCTTGTTTAAAAAGTTTCAATAATTTTGAAAGATATGAATAAAATGAAAAAAATTATATTAGTATGTTTTATGCTTTTGCTAAGTCAACACGTGGCTTTGGCTGCGCCTAAACCGGCTGTCGATGCAGCAGCAACCGTTAATGGGGTTGCAATTCCTAATGCATTGATCGAGCGTAGCGTGAATTTAAATGTTCAGCAGGGCAAGAAAGATACGCCTGAGTTGCGCCAATTAATTAAAGAAGAATTTATCAATCGTGAGATTCTTGCTCAGCAAGCAGTTAAATTGGGTTTAGATAAAACACCTGATGGTCAAGCCGGTCTTGCAGAGCTGAAACGTAATTTTATGGTGGATTTGTTTTTGGCAGATTACGATAAAAAGCATCCTATTAGTGAATCGGCCCTTAAGGCTGAATACGATAGGCAAATCGCTGTGATCGGTAATCAAACACATGAATATCGTCTAAGTCACATCGTAACAAAAACGGAAGAAGATGCACGCAACCTTATTGCAAAAATCAAGAAAGGTGAATCGTTTGCTAAAGTTGCAAAAGAATCTTCTATTGATGCGAGTGCAAAAGAAGGTGGACTTTTAGCATGGGTTTTACCAAATCAAATTATCCCTGCCGTTGCAAACGTTGTTGTGAATTTGAATGAAGGTGCAATGACCTCTGCGCCTATTGAAACACCAGCAGGCTGGCAGATTGTACGTGTTGAAGAGAAGCGTCCATTTAAAGCGCCTAAGTTTGATGATGTCCTTCCTCAGTTGCGTGGTGGTTTGTTGCAGCAACAGCGTTTAGAAGCGATTAAGAAATTAAGAGAAGCTGCTAAAGTGACTAACAGCTTGTAATTTTAGATATAAAAAAAGCGACCTGGAAATCTAGGTCGCTTTTTTTACGTTCACATTTTGTGATTATTCTACTAATTGGCTAGCTAAGTAGTCTTCGTAGTTGCCTGAGTAATCAATAATGCCATCAGCACGCACATCTAAAATACGTGTTGCCAAAGAGCTAACAAATTCACGGTCATGACTGACAAAGAATAATGTGCCATTGTACTTATCTAAAGCAGTATTTAATGATTCAATAGATTCCATATCCATGTGGTTGGTTGGTTCATCCATCAGCAACACATTGGTTTTGGCAAGCATGAGCTTACCGAACATCATGCGGCCTTTTTCACCACCAGAAAGCACTTTGACGGATTTTTTGAAATCTTCACCAGAGAATAATAGGCGACCAAGCATGCTACGCACAACTTGGTCATCGTCACCTGCTTGCGTGAACTGTTTCATCCAGTCGAATAAATTAAGGTCTTCTTCAAAGTCTTCAGCATGATCTTGCGCAAAGTAACCAATGTTAGCTTTTTCTGCCCATTTAACTGAACCATGGTTAGGTGTCAGGTCGCGTGCTAAGCAGCGGAGTAGGGTTGTCTTACCGATGCCGTTTTCACCGATGATGGCGATTTTTTCACCTGCCTCAACCAGTAGATCGAAGTCGTTAAATAACACACGATCAAAACCATGGCTTAACTTCTCAACCTCTACGGCGTTACGGTGTAGCTTCTCACGGTCATCATATTCGAAGCGAATAAATGGATATTGGCGGCTAGACGGTTTGATGTCTTCCACTTTAATCTTATCGATTTGTTTAGCGCGGCTAGTCGCTTGTTTCGCTTTAGAAGCGTTAGCAGAGAAGCGGCGTACGAAGTCTTGCAAGTCAGCAATCTGTTGTTTAGCTTTAGCGTTGTCTTTGGCTTGTTGAGCACGAGCCATCGTTGACGCTTCCATGAAGTCATCATAATTACCTGGATAAACCGTTAGCTTTGCATAATCCATATCGGCGGTATGCGTACATACTTGGTTTAAGAAGTGGCGATCATGCGAGATGATAATCATGGTGCAATCACGGTTATTTAGAATGTCTTCTAACCAGCGAATGGTATTAATGTCCAAGTTGTTGGTTGGCTCATCGAGTAGCAAAATATCAGGGTTTGCAAAAAGCGCTTGTGCTAACAATACGCGTAATTTCCAACCTGGCGCTACCGCGCTCATTAAGCCATTATGTTGATCGATAGGGATACCAACACCTAATAGCAATTCCCCAGCGCGTGCTTCAGCAGTATAGCCATCATATTCAGCAAATACTGTCTCAAGCTCAGCGGCTTTCATATAATCTTCTTCGGTGGCTTCTGGATTCATGTAGATTGCATTTTTTTCTACATTAGCCTTCCACATTTGTTCATGGCCCATCATCACCACGTCAAGAACGCGTTGATCTTCATAGCCAAACTGATCTTGACGCAACCAAGCCATACGCTCGTTGCTATCTAAAGCGATGTTGCCAGCAGTAGGCTCAAGCACGCCTGCTAAGATTTTCATGAAGGTTGATTTACCACAACCA
>JBEIDM010000029.1:0-10873 GCA_040383445.1 Candidatus Methylopumilus sp.
ATTTAATCCAGTTTCATGGCCAAGAAACGGCAGATGAATGTCGTCAATATGGTAAGTCATATATGAAGGCAATTCGCGTCAAAAGTGACACAAATTTGGTACAATACATGACTGAATATTCAGATGCTAAAGCCTTGCTATTAGACACTTACGCAGAGGGTGTGCCGGGTGGAACGGGGCAAGTGTTTGATTGGACTGTAATTCCTAAAAATCTTAGCAAGCCTATTGTATTGGCCGGCGGCTTGGATGCGGAAAATGTGGAACAAGCGATTCGTCAAGTTAAGCCATACGCTGTAGATGTTAGCGGTGGAGTGGAGTTTAAAAAAGGGATTAAAGATGCAGCTAAAATAGCTGCATTCATGCGAGGAGTAAGTAATGCAATTGTATGATATGCCGGATGAACGTGGTCACTTTGGTCCTTATGGCGGTATTTTCGTCGCAGAGACTTTGGTTGAAGCGCTTGAAGAATTACGCGTCATGTATGAAAAGTATCGTTATGACGAAGAGTTTTTGGCTGAGTTTGCACACGATCTTAAACATTTCGTTGGTCGTCCAAGCCCAATCTACCATGCAAAGCGCTGGTCAGATAAAGTGGGCGGTGCTCAGATTTACTTAAAGCGTGAAGATCTTAATCATACTGGCGCTCACAAGGTTAATAACACCGTTGGTCAGGCGCTATTAGCTAAGCGTATGGGTAAGCCTCGTGTGATTGCTGAAACAGGAGCTGGTCAGCACGGTGTTGCAACAGCAACCATTGCAGCACGTTTAGGTCTTGAATGTGTTGTTTATATGGGTTCTGAGGACGTCAAACGTCAAGCGCCTAACGTTTACCGCATGAAGTTATTAGGTGCAACCGTTGTACCTGTAGAAAGTGGCTCTAAAACGCTTAAAGATGCGCTTAATGAAGCGATGCGTGATTGGGTAACCAACATTGAAAATACTTTCTACATTATTGGAACTGTGGCTGGTCCACATCCTTATCCAATGATGGTGCGCGATTTCCAAGCGGTGATTGGCGTTGAAGCTAAAATCCAAATGAAAGAAATCGTGGGTCGTCAGCCAGATGCAGTGATTGCATGTGTGGGTGGTGGTTCAAATGCAATGGGTATTTTTTACCCATACATCAACGAAGAGAATGTACGTTTGATTGGTGTTGAAGCTGCAGGTCATGGCTTAGAAACAGGTAAACATGCAGCACCATTAACGACCAATAGTGCGGTGGGTGTATTGCACGGCAACCGTACTTACTTAATGCAAGACGAGGATGGTCAAATTATCGAAACTCATTCAGTGTCTGCTGGTTTAGATTATCCAGGTGTAGGTCCAGAACATGCTTGGTTAAAAGATACTAAACGTGCTGAATATGTGGCCATTACTGATGATGAAGCGATGGCTGCTTTCCATGGCCTGTGTCTGACAGAAGGTATTATCCCAGCTTTAGAGACAAGTCATGCATTGGCATACGCTGAAAAGCTTGCAAAAACAATGAGTAAAGATCAAATCTTACTTGTTAACCTATCAGGTCGCGGTGATAAAGATATGAATACCGTTGCTCAACTTTCTGGAATTACGCTCTAATTTATGTCACGCATTCAAACTACTTTTGAAAATCTCAAACAATCAGGCAAGAAAGCCTTAATTCCATTTATTACGGCAGGTGATCCTCATCCTGATAAAACCGTTGAAATGCTGCATGCACTCGTCAAAGCCGGCGCTGATTTAATTGAGTTAGGGGTTCCATTCTCAGATCCAATGGCAGATGGCCCAGTGATTCAGCGTGCAAGTGAGCGTGCTTTGGTTCATAAAGTTGGCTTGCGTAAAGTGTTGGCGCTAGTAAAAGAGTTTCGTCAGCAAGACCCTAAAACACCGATTGTGTTGATGGGTTACGCAAATCCTATTGAAGCGATGGGCGTTGAAAAGTTTGCGGATGCTGCTAAAGATGCTGGTATTGACGGCGTATTAACGGTGGATTACCCACCTGAAGAATCTATTGAATTTAACGCGATGTTAAAAGCCCGTGATATCGATCCTGTGTTCTTGTTATCACCAACAACAGATGCTTCTCGAGTAGATGTCATTGTTAATCAAGCGAGTGGTTTTGTTTACTATGTTTCACTGAAGGGTGTGACAGGCTCAAAGAACCTAGATATTGATGAAGTGGCTGGTCGTGTTGCTGAGATTCGCACAATGACAACATTGCCTATTGGTGTAGGTTTCGGCGTCCGTGATGCAGCTACAGCTAAAGCCGTTGCAAAAATTGCTGATGCGGTTGTTGTTGGAAGCCGCATGGTTCAAGCGGTAGAGAGCTCTTCGGCAGAGAGCGTAGTGGCAAACTTAGCAGCGCTGACTGCAGAGTTACGTCAAGCAATTGATAGTCATTAATTCTGATATTTTCAGAAAAATAAGGAATACATTATGAGTTGGTTAAAAAAGATTCTTCCACCAAAAATTAAGCGTGTCATTGGTCCAAGTAAGAAAAATGTACCTGAAGGCTTGTGGAGTAAGTGTCCTAAATGTGACTCAGTTCTTTATCGTACAGACTTAGAAGCAAACGCAGAAGTTTGTCCTAAATGTGAATATCACAACCGTATTTCAGCAAGAGAAAGATTGGATTTTCTTTTGGATGAAAACGGTCGCAAAGAAATCGGTGCTGATGTTCAGCCAGTTGACCCATTGAAATTTAAAGACACCAAAAAATACGCTGACCGTATTAAAGCTTCACAAAAAGAAGTGGGTGAAACAGATGCGCTTATCGTGATGAAGGGTAGCATTAAGAATGTCCCTGTAGTGGCCGCATCTTTTGAATTTAAATTCATGGGTGGTTCTATGGGTTCTGTTGTTGGCGAGCGTTTTGTTCGCGGCGTACAAGAGGCCATTAAGACTAAATCTGCTTTTATTTGTATCTCTGCCAGTGGTGGAGCACGTATGCAAGAAGGTCTTTTCTCTCTCATGCAAATGGCAAAAACCAGTGCTGCACTGACTAAATTAAGTGAAGCTGGCTTACCCTATATTTCAGTATTAACTGACCCAACCATGGGTGGTGTATCAGCAAGTTTTGCGATGTTAGGTGACATCATTGTTGCCGAGCCTCAAGCTTTAATTGGCTTTGCTGGCCCACGCGTAATTGAGCAAACAGTGCGTGAAACTCTACCTGATGGTTTCCAACGTGCCGAGTTCTTAGTTGATCATGGTGCTGTTGATATCATTATTGATAGACGCCAAATGCGCGATAAATTGTCAGTATTAATTGCAGGTTTAATGAAGCTGCCTGTTGCTGCATAAGTGTGATGGGCGTAAGCCCATCACCTATTACTTTTAGTTCTTTATTCATCTACACAGGGTTTTACTTCCACACGTGTCCCCAATTGAGCAACTGCCAACCAACCTCGCGGCATGGCTAGATTACATTGAGGCTTTACACCCTAACTCCATAGCTATGGGTTTAGATCGTGTGAATGAAGTAAAGCAGCGATTAAATCTAAACCCTCAATTTCCTATTGTGATTGTTGCCGGAACCAACGGCAAAGGCTCGACTTGTGCGATGCTTGAGCATATTTATCATGCAGCCGGTTATCGTGTTGGCACCTATTCCTCTCCGCATTTATTACGTTATAACGAGCGTGTTCGCTTAAATTCTCAAGAAGTCAGTGATGAGGATTTGGTGAAGGCTTTTGTTGCAGTTGAGCAGGCGCGTCAAGATACTGAACTGACTTATTTTGAATATGGCACCTTGGCAGCAGTTTGGCATTTTATGCAAAAGCAGGTGGATGTCGCGATACTAGAAGTGGGTTTAGGTGGCCGTTTAGATGCCGTTAATGTATTTGAGCCAAATTGTACCGTTGTCACCAGTATCGACCTTGATCATATGGAGTTTCTTGGAGATACGCGCGAATGCATTGGAGCTGAAAAAGCCGGAGTTTTTAGGGCGAACATTCCTGCGATATGCGGAGATCAGGACCCACCAAATTCCCTCATTGATTATGCAAACCATATCGGGGCTCCACTTAAACTAATCGGTCGAGACTTCAAAGTCGAAGCCGATAAAAAAACCTGGACCTATCGTGCAGATCAATTCTCGATCGAACATATGCCAATGCCAGCTTTAATTGGTGAATTCCAGCTCAATAATGCAGCCTCTGTTTTGTCAGCCATACAATCTCTTCAGCATTTGTTGCCTGTGCAAATTAAAGCTATTGAAACAGGCCTAAAAACAGTCAAGCTCGCAGGGCGTTTTCAATGGTGGGCTGCTAAGCCAGACATCATTTTAGATGTCGCACATAATCCACATGCAGCAAAGTCACTGGCAATCAATCTTAAAAACTCTCGTCATCAAGGCAAGACGATTGCGGTCTTTGCGATGTTGGCTGATAAAGATATTACAGGGGTGATCAATGCACTCTCTGGAGAGATTGACGCCTGGTATGTCGCCACGATTGACAATGTGAGGGGTGCAAACGCAAGCAATCTCTCTAAAATGATTGTTGATACGCTACCAAGTGCTGAAGTGAAAATATTCAATCAAGTTGTCGATGCCTTTCATCAAGCCTGTATTGATGCCAATGAAAATGATAGAATTATCACATTAGGCTCATTCTTCACGGTGGCTGAAGTCATGCATGAATTGCAAACTAAAAAAACAAAATAGGGTGATAAACAATGGCGCAAGATAAGTTGCAATCACAAGACGAACAAGAGATTCAGTTCAAAAAGCGTGCAAGAAGACGTTTGGTTGGATCAATTGCCTTGGTTTTATTCATGATTGTTGCGCTACCCATGGTGCTTGAAGATCGAAACGCCCAAACACCAAAATCACCTGTCACCATTTCTATTCCTAGCCAAGACGGCGAAGCTTTAGTGCCAAAAGCAGAACCAGTTGTTCCTACGCCCGAGCCGCAAGTTCAGCCAGATCCAATTCAGCTAAATTCAGAGCAGGAAGTAGTTGCTCCAGAACCAGCGCCTGTCGTTGAGGAAAAAACTAAGCCAGAGCCAGAGGTCAAGCCAGCGAAAGTTGAAGCCAAACCAGAACAGGTAAAAACACCAAAAAAAGAAGAGAAGAAACCAACACCTGAAAAAGTAAGCGGTAATTACTTTATTCAAATTGGTGTGTTTTCAGATCCTGAAAAAGTAAAACAAATGCAGGCTAAGTTAAGTGGTGCTGGCTTAAAATCAAATGTTGATTTGATTGATACTGCAAAAGGCCAGAAGTCACGTTTAAGAGCTGGTCCTTACAGCAATAAGAGTGATGCTGAAGATAAGCTGACTAAAGTACAATCTTTGGGTTACTCAGATGCGCGAGTCGGTAGTAATTAATGACCATTTTTGACTACATTGTTTTAATAACTCTCGGCCTTTCGATTCTTGTCGGCGTTATGCGAGGCTTATTACTTGAAGTCTTATCAATTGCCGGTTGGGTCGCTGCATTTTTGGTTGCTAAATTTTACACAGCACACCTATCTCCATTGCTGCCTCAAGCAATTTCATCTGATTCATTCCGATATATAGCTGCTTTTATCATTTTATTTTTAGCTACTTTAATCATCACTAGTCTATTAGCGATGGCGATATCTCAAGTATTTAAAGCAACTGGCTTGGGTTTGATTGATCGTATTTTTGGTGCAGTGTTTGGGATTGCACGCGGCTTAATGATAGTTGGTGTATTTGTCATGCTCAGTGGACTAACAGATTTCCCAAAAAAATCTAGTTGGAGTGATGCAATGTTCAGTGCGCCATTAGAAGCCATGGTGTTGACTGCTCGGCCTTGGATGCCTCCAGTTGTAGCTGAGCATATTAAGTACGAATAAGCAGCACGCGGTTAAAGTGTGTCGCATTAGTTTTTTTAGAGTGTAAATTTTTAAAAGGCCTTAAAAATAATGTGTGGAATTATCGGTATTGTCGGTAAAAACCCTGTTAACCAATTGTTGTACGATGGTTTGCTCGTCTTGCAACATCGCGGTCAAGATGCAGCAGGGATAGTGACCTGTAATGGCAATACCTTTTACATGCATAAAAATAATGGCTTGGTGCAGGATGTATTCCAAACGCGTCATATGCGTAGCTTGCAAGGTAATGCAGGTATCGCGCATGTGCGATATCCAACTGCAGGCTCATCGTCAGCTGCCGAAGCGCAACCTTTCTATGTCAATTCGCCTTTTGGTATCGTGCTTGGACATAACGGCAACTTAACCAACTCTGCGCAGTTGAAACAAGAAATGTTCCGCCAAGACTTACGTCATATCAATACCAATTCAGATTCTGAAGTATTGTTGAATGTATTGGCCCATGAAATTGAGCAAACAGCAAAAAGTGCAGTACTCAATTCAGACATGATTTTTGATGCAGTTGCTGGCGTTCATCGTCGTGTAAAAGGCGCTTATGCAGTTGTTGCGATGGTGGCGAACTTTGGTTTAATTGCTTTCCGTGATCCAAATGGCATTCGTCCTTTGGTGATTGGTAAAGCACAAACGGAAAAGGGTGTTGAATATATCGTTGCTTCTGAAAGCGTGGCGCTTGATGTGCTGGGTTTCACTTTAGTGCGAGATGTCGAACCTGGTGAGGCTGTGTTCATTGATATGGATGGTAACTTCTCATCACGTCAATGTGCACCGAATGCTAAGCTTAATCCGTGTATCTTTGAATATGTGTATTTGGCACGTCCAGACTCACTCATCGATAACGTGTCTGTTTATCAAACGCGTTTACACATGGGCGAGAGCCTTGCTGAAAAGATTAAACGTGAGTGGAGTCATCTACAAATCGATGTCGTGATTCCAATCCCAGATACCAGCCGTCCAAGTGCTGTTCAATTAGCTAATGCCTTGAATCTAACTTATCGTGAAGGCTTCATTAAGAATCGCTATATCGGCCGTACTTTCATTATGCCTGGCCAAGCATTGCGTAAAAAATCTGTGCGCCAAAAGCTCAACCCGATTGGTATGGAGTTCAAAGGTAAAAACGTATTGTTAGTGGATGACTCTATTGTTCGCGGTACAACTTCACAGCAAATCGTGCAAATGGCGCGTGATGCAGGTGCGAATAAAGTGTTCTTCGCTTCTGCGGCGCCACCAGTTCGCTTCCCTAACGTTTACGGTATTGATATGCCTAGCCGTGATGAATTGCTTGCAACAGGCCGTACTGATGAAGAGATTTGTAAAGAAATTGGTGCAGATGCGCTGATTTATCAAGATCTTGCTGATTTGGTAAAAGCTGTTCAATTAAACAATCCTAAAATTAAAGTATTCGATTGCTCATGTTTTGATGGTAAATACGTGACGGGTGATATTGATGAAGCGTATTTAACTGCGATCGAGTCTGCACGTGGTGATGTTCAGCAAACGAAGCGTCCTGCCAATTCCATTACCCAAATGGATTTGAATTTAGTGAATGCTAAAGAGCACGAGGAAGAGGCTAGTTAAACCATTTCGTCCTGTCAGCTTGACGATGGCAAGCATGAGGGATAACATGGTCATGCGCTGATTTGAGTTGCTGTAAAGCATAGCTCAGCTTGCGGGCGCTAAATAAATTCAGCTAAAGCGAGTGCTAGTAAAGCAAACCCGTTTTAGCCTAATCGCAAAACGGGTTTTTTTATGTCTCAGATGAGACAAGCAAAGGTAATGAGATGGCAACAGATATCGATTTAAATGGCTTTGATCAAAGTGCATGGCACCCTGAAACTTTGGGTGTGCGTGCGGGTAACCAAATGACAGAATTTGGTGAAAACTCAGAGGCATTATTCCTAAACTCGAGTTTCCGCTTTAAAAGCGCAGCGCAAGCAGCAGCACGTTTTGGTGGCACCGAGCCAGGGAATATCTATTCTCGCTTCACGAATCCAACGGTAAGTATGTTTCAAGACAAGCTAGCTGCCCTAGAAGGCGCTGAGCAATGTGTTGCAACATCAAGTGGCATGTCTGCTATTTTGGCCTGTGTGATGGGGTTATGTAGCGCTGGCGATCACATCGTTGCTTCACGTAGTATTTTCGGTACCAGCGTTCAGCTTTTCAGCAACATTCTAAAGCGCTGGGGCTTAGAAGTAACTTTTGTATCGCTAACGGATGTGAGTGCTTGGCAGGGTGCGATTACGCCAAAAACAAAACTATTTTTTGTTGAAACGCCGTCTAATCCTTTGACTGAAGTGTGTGATATTCCAGCCTTGGCTAAAGTTGCGCACCATGCAGGTGCTTTATTGGTGGTGGATAATTGTTTCTGCACGCCGGCGATTCAACGTCCATTAGCTTTGGGTGCGGATATTATTATTCATTCTGCGACTAAGTATATCGATGGCCAAGGTCGTTGCTTAGGTGGTGCGGTATTAGGCTCTAAAGTGCATATGGAGCCTGTCTATGGATTCTTACGTACTGCAGGCGTCACCATGAGTGCTTTTAATGCTTGGGTGTTCCTAAAGGGCCTTGAGACATTGTTTATTCGGATGGAAGCACACGCTAAAAATGCTTTAGCCTTAGCAACTTGGTTAGAAGCGCAGCCACAAGTGGCACGTGTTTATTACCCAGGGCTTAAATCACATCCGCAGCATGCGCTTGCAATGAAGCAGCAATCGAGTGGCGGTGGCATTGTGACTTTTGAAGTCAAACCAAAAGTGGGTCAGACTCAACAAGAAGCCGCTTGGGCATTGATTGATGCGACTAAGTTAATTTCTATTACAGCTAACTTGGGCGATGCTAAGAGCACGATTACGCATCCAGCAACAACAACGCATAGCCGTGTCACGCCTGAAGCCCGTGCAGCGGCAGGTATTGTTGATGGCTTAGTTCGAATTGCTGTTGGTTTGGAACATATTGAGGATCTAAAAGCTGACTTAGCGCTGTTATCAAAGTAGCTGAGTGATTGTGGTAATAAAAAAGGGGCTAACAGCCCCTTTTTTATTTGCAATGCTTGATTCCTATTTTTTTATCTCAATGTACGACCAAACATTTGTAAGGCTAATTGATAGCCTGTGGCAGCTAATTGCGGGTCATAACGTTCGCCTTCGTCACGCATGAAAGCGTGTTGGCCGTTGAATTCATGCCATGTGAATTTAAGGTCAGTTGCATTGAGTTTGTTGTAAACATCTACGCGGCCAGCGGTTGGAATGTGTGGGTCTTGTTTACCCCAAATCATCAGTAGTTCACCTTTAATTTTGTCTAAATTTTCCATGCTGTGTTGACCAGGTTTATTTGGAATCACTTGTGTATGAAGGTCAGTTGCATAGAAGCAAGCAGTTGATTTCACTTCAGGTTGAAGTGCTGCACGGAAAGCCAAATGGCCGCCGATACAAAAGCCCATCGCACCAATATCGCCAGTGCACCAAGCTTGTTTCTTAACAAACTCAATCATCGCTTGATTGTCCGTATCGTAGCCTTGAACATCTTTGGCTGCTTTATCTGCATTACCTTTATCGCGACCTGCATCATCGTAGCCAAGCACAGTGCCGATTGGATTGAGTTCATGGAACACCTCCGGCACTAACACTGCATAACCGTGGCCAGCCATAAAGCGAGCAGCACGTTCAATCGGGCCCGTTTGTTGGAAGATTTCAGAGTAAAACAAAATTGCTGGATAGCGACCTTCTCCAGCAGGACGGTGCACATAAGTGCGCATCACACCGGTAGGGGTTGGTAAATCAACAATATGACTTTGAATGTTCACAACGAGCTCCTCAGCAACTTGATTGGTGCGTAATGGTTTACGCTAATTTAATTGAGCCGACATTCTACAATATTTCAGCGCCAGCCTCATCTTGAAAATGCCTCGTCGATATCAAAGAATATTGGTCGCTTCAGGTATAATTCAAGCATGTTAGAAACCATCACATTGATTGTTGCTTTACTTTGCCTTGCCTTGCTGCTCTGGCTAATGCGCCAGCTTAATCGTCGGCAAGATGAAGCCATTTTGCCTGCGCTTGAGGAAAAGCACAGAGTCATGCTGCTTGATTTAAATGACGGCCTAAATAAATTAGGCGATCGTTTAAATGCTGCTTCTAATGAATCTGGTGAAAGACTGCGTGCTTCTGTTGCCTTGGAGTTGGCGCAAACACGTGAAGCCATGCAGGCATTGCAGTTAGCTCAAACAGCAAGCCTTGCGCAAACCCGTGAAACCGTCCTTGAGAAGCTACATATTACTTTGGCCGATCAGGGTAAGGCTGAGCAGGAATTGATACAGGCGACCATGCGTAATGCCACCCTGCAGTTAACAGCAACGATTGAGGGCTTAAGTAAAGTTGTCGAAACCCGCTTGGAAGAAATTAGCGGCAAGGTGACTGAGCGTTTGGATGAAGGCTTCAAGAAAACCAATGATACTTTTGTGCGTGTCATGGAGCGTTTGGCGACCATTGATAAAGCACAAGAAAAGATTGATGGCCTCACTAGTAATGTTGTGAGCTTGCAGGCCTTGTTGGGTGATAAGCGTTCGCGTGGCGCCTTCGGTGAAGTCCAGCTAGAAGCCTTGGTGCGTAATGTCATGCCTAATGATGCTTACGCCATGCAATATGCCTTACCGAATGGCACGCGTGTAGATTGCGCTTTATTCTTACCGGAACCAACTGGCATGGTGGCAGTAGATTCTAAGTTCCCGCTTGAGAATTACCATCGCATGTACGAAATCGGTATTAATGAAGCCGACAAGCTTTCAGCCCAGCGTCAATTTAAAGCGGATATTAAAAAGCACGTGGATGATATTGCCAGCAAATACATTATTGCCGATGTGACTTCTGATGGCGCAGTGATGTTTATTCCTGCAGAAGCCGTCTTTGCGGAAATTCATGCTTACCATCCAGATCTTGTTGATTACGCCATGGCCAAGCGCGTGTGGGTGGTTTCTCCAACTACATTAATGGCCGTACTGAATACAGCACGTGCCGTATTAAAAGATGTAGAAACACGCA
>JBEIDM010000030.1:0-10816 GCA_040383445.1 Candidatus Methylopumilus sp.
ATCATTTGAAGCTGGCATGCAGCAATTGGGTGGCTCAGCTATTTACTTAAATACGCGCGACTCACAACTGGGGCGTGGTGAGCCTGTAGAGGATGCAGCACAAGTTATCTCTCGTATGAGTGACATCGTGATGATTCGTACTTTTGAGCAAGAAATTATTGAGCGCTTTGCAGCGAACTCACGTGTGCCAGTGATTAATGGCTTAACCAACGAGTACCACCCTTGCCAAATTTTAGCGGATATCCTGACCTTTATTGAGCATCGCGGCCCGATTCAAGGTAAGACAGTGGCATGGATTGGTGATTCTAATAACGTATGCAATACGTGGCTGCAAGCTGCAGAAGTGTTAGATTTTAACGTTCATGTTTCTACACCTCCAGGATATGAAGTTGAGCCTGAACGCGCTAATTTATATGGCGACAGTCATTACGAAGAGTTCGCTGATCCGATGGAAGCGGCGCGCGATGCGGACTTGGTGACTACAGATGTTTGGACATCGATGGGCTTTGAAGCTGAAAACGAAGAGCGTATGCGTGACTTCGCTGATTGGCAGGTTGATGCTGACATGATGCGCGTTGCGAAGAGTGACGCACTCTTTATGCATTGCCTTCCAGCGCATCGAGGTGAAGAAGTTTCTGCGGATGTGATTGATGGTAAACACTCAGTTGTTTGGGATGAAGCTGAAAATAGATTGCATGTGCAAAAGGCACTTATGGAGTACCTTTTGTTAGGGCGGATTAAATAGCATAAGCTATTTCGGCGTAGGCTAACCTTTAGGTTAAGCGAGAGCGGCCGAAGCCAGAATCGCCCAATGTGCAAAAGGCGCTCATGGAGTACCTATTGCTTGGGCGTGTTAAGTAATTATACAAACAAAAATTTTGGGATCAGGAAAAAGAAGTAATGAGCGATATTAAAAAAGTAGTGTTGGCATATTCAGGCGGTCTTGATACTTCTGTCATCTTGAAATGGCTTCAAGATGAATATAAATGCGAAGTGGTGACATTTACGGCTGACTTGGGTCAGGGTGAAGAGTTGGAACCTGCACGTGCTAAAGCCACCGCAGCTGGTGTTAAAGAGATTTACATCGATGACGTGCGTGAAGAGTTCGTGCGTGACTTTGTTTTTCCTATGTTCCGAGCAAATACCGTATATGAAGGCGAATATTTATTAGGCACTTCAATTGCGCGTCCGCTTATTGCGAAACGTTTAATTGAAATTGCGAATGAAACGGGTGCTGATGCGATCTCTCATGGCGCAACAGGTAAAGGTAACGACCAAGTACGTTTTGAATTAGGTGCTTATGCACTCAAACCTAATATTCATATTATCGCGCCATGGCGTGAGTGGGATTTGCTTTCACGTGAAAAGCTTTTAGCTTACGCAGAAAAACATGGCATTCCTGTTGAGATGAAACATAAGCAGGGTGGCAGTCCATATAGTATGGATGCAAACTTATTGCATATCTCTTATGAAGGTCGTCATTTAGAAAACCCAGCGGCTGAAGCTGAAGAAGATATGTGGCGTTGGACAGTTTCGCCAGAAAAAGCGCCTGATGCAGCTGAGTACTTGGATATTGAGTATGTGAATGGTGATCCTGTTGCTTTAAACGGTCAAGAAATGAAGGCGCATGAAATCTTGGCCCAATTGAACGCGGTTGGTGGTAAACACGGGATTGGCCGTTTAGATTTGGTTGAGAATCGTTACGTGGGCATGAAATCACGTGGCTGTTACGAAACGCCAGGCGGTACAATTTTACTGAAGGCATATCGTGCGATTGAATCAATCACTTTAGATCGTGAAGTTGCGCATCTGAAAGATGATTTAATGCCACGCTATGCCAGCATGATTTACAACGGTTATTGGTGGAGTCCAGAGCGTTTGGCTTTGCAAACACTAATTGATCATACACAAAAAACGGTGAATGGCTGGGTACGCTTGAAGTTGTACAAAGGTAATGTGATCGTGGCTGGGCGTGACTCAAAAACAGACTCATTGTTCGATCCTAATATCGCAACTTTTGAAGATGACAAAGGCGCTTATGATCAAAAAGATGCAGCTGGATTTATTAAGTTGAATGCTTTGAGATTACGTATTGCTGCAAATTTGCATCAGAAAAAACGTTAATTAATTAAATTAACAAAATAATATAACCCATTAAATTTAAGGAAATATCATGGCTCAATTTGATAATGTTAGCGTTAAGAAAAAAGCAAACGTTTATTTCGACGGTAAATGCGTTAGCCACACAGTTTTGTTTCCTAACGGTACTCGTAGCACGATTGGTGTGATTTTCCCAGGCACGCTGACATTTAACACAGCGGCACCAGAGTTAATGGAAATTAATTTGGGTGTTTGCAAAGTTCGTCTTGCTGGCGAAACAGATTGGAAAACTTACAGCGAGGGTGAGAAATTTACGGTGCCAGGTAATTCTTCATTTGATATTGAAGTGCTTGAAACACTCGATTACGTTTGTCATTTTGAATAATTAAGAGGTCGATATGCCATCTTTTGATATTACTTCTGAAGTTGATATGGTCGCGCTAAAAAATGCGATTGATGTTGTTGGTCGTAGCATTACTAACCGTTACGACTTTAAGGGCACAAGCGCTAACGTAGAGCTAAACGAAAAAGATAGTTTAATGATTTTGTTTGGTGATTCTGATTTTCAATTAGATCAAATCAAAGACATTTTATTACCTGCGATGGAAAAGAAAGAAGCGGATAGTGCTAAGCGCCTTGATCATCAAGATGTACAGAAGATTTCAGGTAACAAAGTAAAGCAAGTCTTGAAGATTAAAGATGGCATTGATACTGAACTCGCAAAGAAGATTGTTAAGTTAATTAAAGACAGTGGCGTTAAGGTGCAGGCAAGCATTCAGGGCGATACTGTTCGTGTGGTTGGTGCTAAACGTGATGTCTTGCAAGATACGATTGCTCACGTTAAGAAATCGGTAACGGATTTCCCTTTGCAGTTTGGTAATTTTAGAGATTAATTTTTGATATTGTTAGAAGTTGAATGAGCGCAAAAACCCTTTACGATAAGTTGTTTGATTCTCATGTTGTGACCGAAGAAAACGGCACAGCATTAATATATATCGACCGTCATTTGGTGCATGAAGTGACTAGTCCTCAGGCTTTTGAAGGGCTGCGTCTGGCTGGTCGTAAGCCATGGCGTAAAGACTCAATTGTGGCTACTGCAGATCACAACACGCCAACTAATGGTTGGGAAAAAGGTTTGGATGGTATTGCTGACCCTATTGCCCGCATTCAAATTGAAACATTAGATAGCAATATCAAAGAATTTGGTGCAAAAGCCTACTTTCCATTCATGGATAAAGGCCAAGGCATTGTTCACGTGATGGGCCCTGAGCAGGGTGCAACTTTACCTGGTATGACTGTCGTTTGTGGGGATTCTCACACCAGTACTCATGGGGCATTCGGCGCTTTGGCGCATGGCATAGGCACATCAGAAGTTGAGCATGTCATGGCAACTCAATGTTTAGTCCAAAAGAAATCTAAGGCGATGTTAGTGCGCGTTGATGGCAAGCTTGGTCGTGGCGTAACCGCTAAAGATATTGCATTAGCCATTATCGGTAAGATTGGAACAGCAGGTGGTACAGGCTATGCCATAGAGTTTGGCGGCAGTGCAATCCGTGCCTTGAGCATGGAAGGGCGTATGACGCTATGCAACATGGCGATTGAAGCTGGTGCTCGTGCTGGTATGGTGGCCGTTGATGATACGACGATTGATTACATTAAAGGCAGGCCTTATGCGCCTAAAGCTGATAAATGGGATGCTGCGGTTAACTACTGGCGTACCTTGGTGAGTGATGACGGTTCAAAATTTGATTCGACGGTGACCTTGCAAGCTGAAGATATTCAGCCACAAGTGACTTGGGGGACATCTCCTGAGATGGTCGTTGGTATTGATGGTGTTGTACCTGACCCGACTACAGAAGTCGATGCAACTAAACGCGGCAGTATGGAGCGTGCGTTGCAATACATGGATTTAAAAGCTAATACGCCGATGAGCGATATTACAATCGATAAAGTGTTTATCGGTTCTTGTACTAATTCTCGCATTGAAGATTTACGCGCAGCAGCACTCGTGGCTAAAGGCAAAAAAGTAGCAGCGAATGTTAAGTTGGCATTGGTTGTTCCAGGCTCAGGCTTAGTTAAAGCGCAAGCGGAAGCAGAAGGCTTGGATAAGATATTTAAAGAAGCGGGTTTTGAATGGCGTGAGCCAGGATGCTCTATGTGTTTGGCAATGAACGCTGATCGTTTGTCACCAGGCGAGCGTTGCGCTTCAACTTCTAACCGTAACTTTGAAGGTAGACAAGGTCAAGGTGGGCGTACTCACCTAGTGAGTCCTGAAATGGCAGCGGCAGCTGCTGTTGCAGGTCATTTTGTGGATGTACGTTCGTTATAAGGGCTAAGAAGATGCAAGCATTTAATACTTTGAATGGCTTAGTTGTTCCGCTTGATAGAGCGAACGTAGATACTGATGCAATCATTCCTAAACAGTTTTTAAAATCGATTAAACGAAGTGGCTTTGGACCAAATGCATTCGATGAATGGCGTTATTTGGATCATGGCGAACCGGGGATGGACAATAGTAAACGTCAGCTAAACCCTGATTTTGTCTTGAATAAATCTCGATACCAAGGTGCTTCTGTTTTACTGGCGCGTGAGAATTTTGGTTGTGGTTCCAGTCGTGAACATGCGCCATGGGCGCTTGAGGATTACGGCTTCCGCGTGATTATTGCCCCTAGCTTCGCCGATATTTTCTTTAATAACTGTTTTAAAAACGGAATGTTGCCCATCGTTTTGGATGCTGCAAGTGTTGATCATTTGTTCAAGGAATGTGAAGCGAAAGAAGGCTATCAATTAAAGATTGTCTTGGAAGAACAAACAATTACAACACCGAGTGGTCAAGTATTTAAATTTGATGTGGATGCTTTCCGTAAACATTGTTTGTTGAATGGTTTAGACGACATCGGCTTAACGATGCAGCACCAAGATAAAATCAAAGCTTTTGAAGCGCAGCATCAAAAAGCTCAGCCATGGTTATTTAATTAAAAAATGAGTGAAATTAGGAAACAGCAGATGAAGATTGCAGTATTGCCAGGTGATGGCATTGGTCCAGAAATTGTCGCACAGGCTGTTAAAGTATTAAACGCTTTAAACATTGGCTTGGAAATGCAAGAAGCGCCTATTGGCGGTGCTGGCTATGAAGCAGCTGGTGATCCATTACCTGCAGAAACGCTGAAATTGGCAAAAGAAGCGGATGCTGTTTTGTTAGGTGCTGTGGGCGATTGGAAATACGATACTTTGCCTCGTGATATGCGTCCTGAGCGTGGTTTGTTACGCATTCGTAAAGAACTTAATTTGTTTGCCAATTTACGACCAGCCTTGCTTTATCCGGAACTCGCTTCAGCTTCAACATTAAAGCCGGAAGTGGTTGCTGGTCTAGACATTATGATTGTGCGTGAATTAACAGGTGATATTTACTTCGGTCAGCCACGTGGTATTTCAACTTTGCCTAACGGTGAGCGTGAAGGTATCAATACCATGCGTTATTCAGAATCTGAAATTCGCCGTATTGGTCATGTTGCTTTCAGTATTGCGATGAAGCGTAATAAAAAAGTATGTTCAGTGGATAAAGCAAACGTGCTTGAGACAACTGAACTATGGCGTCAAGTGATGATTGAAATCTCTAAAGAATACCCAGAGGTTGAGTTAAGTCATATGTATGTTGATAACGCAGCAATGCAGTTAATTCGTGCGCCTAAACAGTTTGATGTCATGGTGACAGGTAATATTTTTGGTGACATCTTGTCAGATGAAGCTTCTATGTTGACTGGCTCTATCGGCATGTTGCCTTCAGCATCTCTCGATGCCAACAACAAAGGCATGTACGAGCCTAGCCATGGCTCAGCACCTGATATTGCGAATCAAGACATTGCTAATCCATTAGCAACGATTCTTTCAGCCGCCATGATGCTTCGCTATAGCTTTAATGATGAAGCGAATGCACTACGTATTGAAGATGCGGTTAAGAAAGCATTAGCGCAAGGTTACCGTACCGCAGATATTTATACTGAAGGTACTAAGAAAGTTAAATGTAGTGAAATGGGCGATGCAGTTGTTGCTGCCTTATAGGAAATAAAAAAATGTTTAAAGTTGGTTTTATTGGTTGGCGCGGTATGGTGGGCTCAGTGCTCATGCAACGTATGCTGGAAGAGAACGATTTTTCACGTATCGAACCACAGTTTTTTACTACATCACAAGTAGGTGGTGCGGGCCCTAAAGTGGGCAAAGATACACCTGCGTTAAAAGATGCAAAAAACATAGCTGAACTAAAACGCATGGATGTGATTGTCTCCTGCCAAGGCGGAGACTATACAACCGAAGTTTTTCCAAAGTTACGCGCAGAAGGTTGGCAAGGACATTGGATTGATGCAGCTTCTACATTACGCATGGAAAAGGATGCGGTCATTATTCTTGATCCAGTCAATATGCATGTGATTAAAGATGCGATGCATGCAGGTGGTAAAAATTGGGTAGGTGGCAACTGTACTGTTTCATTGATGTTGATGGCGCTTAATGGCCTATTTAAGGCTAACCTGGTTGAGTGGGCGACTTCCATGACTTACCAAGCTGCATCAGGTGCTGGAGCACAAAACATGCGTGAGTTGCTCAAGCAAATGGGCTCAGCTAATCAATCAGTTTCCAGCTTGCTTGCAGATCCTGCATCAGCAATTCTAGATATTGATCGAACCGTGGCTGCAACCTTGCGTGATGACTCATTTCCAACATCGCACTTTGGTGCGCCTTTGGCGGGTAGTTTAATTCCTTGGATCGATAAAGATCTAGGTAATGGCCAAAGCAAGGAAGAGTGGAAGGGTGGTGCTGAGACTAATAAGATCTTAGGTACAGAAGCCCATCCTATCGTGATTGATGGTCTATGTGTTCGTATTGGAGCAATGCGCTGTCATTCGCAAGCCTTGACCATCAAGCTTAAAAAAGATGTGCCGCTAGATGAAATTAACGATATGTTGGCGAAGGCTAACCAATGGGCGCAAGTAATTCCCAATGAGCGTGATATCACAGTAAAATCTCTCACACCTGCAGCAGTCACTGGAACGCTCAACACACCAGTTGGTCGCTTACGTAAAATGGGCATGGGTGGTGAGTATCTATCAGCGTTTACAGTGGGTGATCAGTTACTTTGGGGTGCCGCAGAGCCATTAAGACGTATGTTAAATATATTGGTTGAAGCTTAATTGCTTAAACTTAAAGTTTAAAAGGACTATTTTTGTATCAACGTTTAATACAATGGCTATTGATAGTAAGCATGTTAAGCATGCCACTAGTGCTGCAAGCCGCAGACCTAGGCAAATTGCGTGTGATCTCCGCCCTTGGTCAGCCATTAAACGCTGAAATCGAATTAATCGATATCTCCGAAGGTCAGCTTGATAGTTTGTCTTCTGTTGTGGCAGATGAACAAGCCTATGAAGCGCTTGGTTTAAGTAAACCTAGCTTTTACGATCAAATTGTTATTCAAACGTCTAAAAATTCAAATGGAATGCCTATTTTGGTATTGAGTAGCATGCAGCCTATTAATGAGCCCTTTCTAAATATATTGATACAACTGAACGGATTCAATACTCAAATCGTTCGTGAATACGCATTACTCCTTGATCATTCTAGCCAAGCAGAACAAGAAATTGCATCCCCATTAATTGATGCTCCTCAGCCAATTTCACAAGCGTTCGAAAATGAGAATCTTAGCCAAGATCAGTCTTATTATGATGTCTCTGAGGGCGATACATTGGTCAGTATTGCTCAGAAAGTGGCGTCTAAAGCAGAATTAAATAAAGCGGTTCTGGCTTTATTTAACAGCAATCCTGATGCTTTTATCGCCAAAAATATCAATGGCTTGAGAAAAGGGAGTAAGTTACATATTCCAACAGAAGCTGATTTAGCTGCAATCGATCCGAATACAGCTTATCAGTTTGTTGTAGATCAAAATGCAAATTGGGAAATCTATCAAGCGAAGCTTGCGAATGCAGTTGTTGATAAAGAGTTGACCGAAAATGAGACACATCAACAATCAAGTACCGGAAAATTAAGCTCGGACGATAAGTCAGCTGACTACAAGACGCCTGCTTTAGCTGATGCAGGCAAAGATGTTATTAAACTTTCTAAAGCTGCTGTTGGCTCTCAAGATCAAAGTGTGCAAGACCGTTTAAATGCATTGCAGGATGAAATAGCGGCGCATGAAAGTAGCATTCAAGAAGCGAATAAAAAGACGCAGGCCTTGGAAAAGCAAATATTGGAAATGCAGCATTTGTTGTTAATTAAGAATCAAGCGATTGATCAATTACAACAAAACCCTGGAGCATCTATTTCAGAGGGCGCGGAACAGGCTAATGATTCATGGAACACAAAAATCCGAGCCAGAATGCTTTGGTTGGCCTTGTTTGTAGTGGCTTTAGTTCTTGCTGCAATGACTTATTTAAGGTTGAAGCAAAAGCGGGAATATCAACGTTTGTATCAATCGATAGAAGACTTTAATCGTCTGAATACATCTTTGTCAGCAGGTCCCGCCGCAGTTGATAATTCTGCTAAAGATCAAGCAGAGCCTTCTGATGAGTTGGCAAATCTCAAGACATTAGATTTAATTAAAAGTATTGATTTTGATTTGTCTAAATCAGTCCCTATCCAAGATGAGCCTAAGGCGATTGTCACTGAGCTTAATTTGGCGGATATCAATCTGGATTTCAATCCCAAGCCTGTTGAAAAAAAGCCTGTTACTAAAAAATCAACCGCTAAAAAAGTACCTGCTAAAGCGGCTCCAAGATCTGATATCGATATGCAGTTAGATTTGGCGGCGACTTATATTGATATGGGTGATAAGAAACGTGCACGTAAGTTGTTGCAAGAAGTTGTTCAGGAAGGCGTTGAGGAGCAGAAAAGCCGTGCCCAAGAAATATTAACTAGGCTTGCTTAATGAGCGGTTTTAATTATTCAGCCGGGCCTGCGTGTCCGGCTTTTTATTAGGTGTAGGTTTTGCGCTTTCATCCAGTCACTAAGATTCTTGGTTTAATAATGATTGCTATTGGCGTTTATCAACTAAGCCCAATACAGATGACCTTCTTAGCTGTGTGCTTGTTTGCTGCAACGCTTTTGCATAGCTTTAAGCACTGGTTCCTTATGCTTAAGCGAATGCGTTGGTTGTTTCTTTCTATGTTTTTAATTTATGCATTCAATACCCCAGGCGAATTTGTTCGAGATTGGCCGCTAAATGGTTGGGTCGATTGGTCTCCTACCTATGAAGGTCTGCAAGCAGGTACTCTTCAGCTTGTTCGTTTAATGATGATGTTGGCTGGGGTTGGATTAATGTTGGCTACCACCACGACGTCTTCCATGATTGAAGGTTTTTATGTTTTATTGAAGCCTTTGAAATACATTGGCTTGCATCCGGAACGTTTTGCGGCAAGGTTATGTTTAACCTTGCATTACATTGAGTCGAATAATTTACAACAAGATCGTCAGTCAGCTTCGTATTTAAATTGGCAGCAGTTTTTGAATATGGATCTTGATAAGATTGATACCTCATCGAATTTAAAAGTGATTACCTTGGAAAACCACCGATTAAGCTATTTAGATTACATGGCATTGTTTGTGATGTGTGCTTTGTTAATCTGGAAATGGTAAGTCTAGGATGAGAATAGCATTAGGAATTGAATATGACGGCAGTCACTTTTGTGGATGGCAAACGCAATCCACTGGCTGTGGTGTTCAAGATAGGCTCGAGCGTGCACTCTCCCAATTGGCACAACATGAAGTCTCTGTTGTCGCAGCAGGGCGCACTGATACAGGCGTTCATGCATTATCTCAGGTGGTTCATTTTGATACGGAAACCGATCGACCAGATAGTGCTTGGGTGAGAGGGGTTAATGCTCATCTACCACCTTTTGTAAGGGTGGTGTGGGCCCAACCAGTTAACGATGAGTTCCATGCTAGATTCTCAGCCAGAGGCCGTCATTATCAATTCCTATTATTTAATCATGCTGTTGCGCCTGCGGTGATGTCTGGTAAGTCTAGTTGGTTTCATTTGCCATTGGATGTTGAGAAAATGGCAGAGGCCGCTCAATATTTGGAAGGTGAGCATGATTTTAGTGCTTTTCGCGCCGCTGAGTGTCAAGCAAAGTCACCGATAAGAAACTTATACCGAGCAAGTATAGTCAAGCATAGTGATTATCTGGTGTTTGATTTTTCAGGTAATGCTTTTTTGCATCATCAAGTACGAAACATGGTGGGAGCATTGGTTTATGTAGGCAAGGGCAGTTATTCGCCTGACTTTATTAAAACCTTACTGGCATCTAAAGATAGAACAAAATCGCCTCCAACATTCTCTCCCGATGGGCTGTATTTAACTGGCGTTGATTATGAGGATGCTTGGGGCTTACCGCCAACTAGACGGTATTTAAATTTTTTAGCTTAAGTGAATAAAAACGTAACTAAGCTGTGACAGCTTCAGGGCTTTCAGTTACGCTATTGTCTTTCAATGGATGGTTGATTTGTGCGAACACGAGTGAAAATTTGCGGGATTACCCGAGTGGAAGATGCGCTGATTGCTGTTGCTCAGGGTGCTGATGCAATCGGCTTGGTGTTTTATCCGCCCAGCCCACGTTATGTGACTCCAGCACAAGCTGCAGAGATCGTGAATGCACTACCTGCTTTTATCACAGTAGTTGCCCTATTTGTGGATGCGAGTAGAACTGATGTTGAAGCCGTGTTATCTCAG
>JBEIDM010000031.1:0-10494 GCA_040383445.1 Candidatus Methylopumilus sp.
ACTTTAAACAGCACTTCAGCCACTAAAGAATACGACGGCACAACGACACTGACAGGTGGCGATATCAGTATCACTGGTTTGATTGGTGGTCAGACACTCACTTACACAGGCGCGACTGCAAACAGTGCAAACGTAGGTGCTGGTAACTATATCAATGCCATGACACTGGCAGACGGCACAGGGCTAGCTTCTAACTACGCATTGCCAACGCTTGATGCAAGCAATGCAGCTGTTTCAATCACACCTAAATCAGTATCGATTGCTGGTGTTAAAACCTATGATGCAACGACAGGTTTAAGTGGTAATCAAGTTACGATTACTGGCATGGTTGGTTCGGAAACATTGGACTTCTCAGGTGCTACTGCAAATAATGCAAACGTAGCAACAGCCAACAAATACTTCAATGCCATCACCTTGGTTGACGGCACAGGTTTAGCTTCTAACTATGCATTGCCTAGCTTAACTGCTGCGAGTGCAAACAACACCGTGACAATTAACCCACTCACTGTGACTTTAAATAGCAGCACAGCCACTAAAGTTTACGATGGCAATACATCTCTCACAGGCAACCAAATCACTATCTCAGGATTGATTGGTAGTCAGACATTGACATACACAGGCGCGACTGCAAACAGTGCAAATGTAGGTGCTGGTAACTACATTACAGGCATGACATTGGCGAATGGAAGCAACGGTGGTGTGGCATCTAACTACGTATTACCAACAATGGATGTGACTAATGCACCTGTGGCTATTGCTAAGGCTAATTTGTCAGCAACAGGTACTAAAGTTTATGACGGTAACGTTTCATTCTTGGGTGCTAACCTAACCATTGCCGGTGTGAATGGTGAAACATTTACAGCAAGTGGAGAGGGTGTATTGAATGGTAAAGACGTTCAAACTAACCAGGCATTATTAAGTGTCCGAGGTTTGGTGTTGGCCGGTGTATCAGGTAGTTTACTAACTAACTATAACGATTTGACCATCGGTCAAACATCGGTGAGCGTGACAGTGAAGCCTATTAGTTTGTCTGCGCCAGCAATTACAAAAACTTATGATGGTACATATACATACACATTAACTGCAGCTGACTTGGCATTGATGAATGCTCAATTAGGCGGTTCGGATGCGTTTAACTCTGCAACGGCTGTGTATGTTGGGAATAATCCAAATGTTGGTATTGGTAAGCCTATTACTTTGACGAGCGTCAACATTAATGATGGTAATAGTGGAAATAATTATTCAGTAACCTTTACCAATTCGGTAGGGAATATTACCAAAGCTCAGTTAACAGTGACTGCTGCTAACGACGCTAAGTTTGTATCTGAAGCTGATAATCCAAATTACTTTGGTGCACTTTATAACGGCTTCGTGAATGGCGAAACGGCCTCGGACTTAAGTGGTGCATTACAGATTACTAGAACTAATTTGAATGTAAATATTGCGGGTTCTTATCTAGGTGTGTTGCAACCATCTGGTTTAACTTCTGATAATTATCAAATTACTTTTGTGCAAGGTAATTACACGATTGTGCCTGCGGAGAATTTATTAGTAAGAGCAGTGGCGTCTAGTACTTATGGCTCAGCGCCTACTTATACATATACGGCGAAGTATCTAGCTGCAAACGGAACGACCATTTTTTACATTGGCGACTTGACTTCAAATCCGCATTCAAGCTCGTCAGCGATTAATTTAACTGCGACCGCAACTCGCCAGGGCGTTGCGGGTGTCACATTGGATGATGGGGGCGCTACTGCTAACATTGGTTATGCGCCAGTGAGCCCTAGACTAAGTCAATCTGGCAATGTGGCTGCAGGTCAATATAACGTGGATAAGGTGCCTTTCACCGTCTCTGCTAACTTCAAAGGTTTGACCGTTGTGGGTCAGTTAGTTGTGAATCCAATGACGATTTCTTCACCAACTTTAGGTGCAAACTCAATCACCAAAGTTTATGACGGCAATGCAGTGATTTCTGCTAATGCAATTAATACGAGCAGTTCGTCTAGCCAATTATTAGCTGGAGACTTAGCCGCAATTACAGCAAATGGCGTTTATGCAGATAAGAATGTAGCTGATGGAAAATCTGTGACAGTGAATTTTGCTTTAGCTGGTGATGATGCAGCTAACTATGTGATGTCTGCACCACAAATGACAGGTTCTTATGGCAAAATTACACAACTCAACTCAGTGACTTATGTGGGTGCAAGTGGTGGCAATTGGTCAACGGCAAGTAACTGGGCAGGTGGTGCAATTCCTGATTACGCTAACGTTGCGAATGTCGTTATTCCAACGAATGCGACTGTGAATTTTGATAGCAGCGTGGCTGGTACTATGACCTCCGCAATTCAAAATAATGGCCGCATCAATATCAATTTAAGTAGCGATAAGATTTTTGCAAACACTATTACTGGCACCGGTGCTTTAGAGATTTCTAATGTGGGTGTAGTGACCTTAACGGGCAATAACACCTACAGCGGCGGCACGATATTAAACGCAGGTACGACCTTGGTTGCTGGAAGTAATAATGCGCTTGGTACGGCTTTCATTACGTCGAATGGAACAACGGTGGATCCTGCACGATTCATGACGACAAGTAATGTGGTATTGCCATCATTAACCATCACTGGTGGCAATACTAAGCTGATGAGTAGTATCACAACAGTGGGTGCTCAATCATATGCTGACTTGATTTTGGGTGTAAGCGGAACGACTACTTTAGCAAGCAGCAATGGAAATATCAGTCTGCTCGGTAAGATTGATAGTGCCGTGAATAAGACTAACGATTTAGTGATTAATGCAGGTGCTGAAAATGTCACGATAGGTGATAGTGTTGGTTCAGTGGCTCGCTTCAATAACCTAACAGTGACTGGTCGTGCAATTTACATCTTGGCGGACGTGCTCACTGGTATGACACAAACTTATAACGGTTCAGTGTTGATTGGTGATGCAAGTTTCTTAGGAAGAACGCCAACGGTTGGCTTCTTATACACCTCTCATTACATTCCTTACTTCCAGTACCAGTCAGGCAATCGTACGAGCGTGATTGATTACCTCGTCCGCAATCCAGTTTACATACGAACATTGATATCCCAAGACCCTGAAATTACTTTCAATGGAACGGTGAATGACGTTGTTGTGAATACGCATACGTTGTTAATCGCAGCCATTGCACCAGTGGTTCCAGCAAATAATTTCACTGCCATCAATAATGCAGCAACGATTAACTTTAATGATTCGGTTGGCCAAGAATCTGCTCTTTACAGTTTGAATGCACAGACAGTTTTAAGTGATGACCCGCAATTAGTTACTAGCTTGAGTCATGTTGGTTCGATTACCCAAATTGGGAATATTGCAACTTACTCTAGTCAGTACTATCGTGCCAATATGCTTACTGCGCAAGCAGCGGTGGGATCTAATGAGGTTGTTTATTCGATACATAATCCAGAAGGATTTATTGGTATGGATTTACCACTGCAAACTTTTGCGAATAGTGGATGCACTTCGTGTGGTCAGATTAACCATCAAAATACTAACGGTCGAAGTGACTCTAAAAGATTTAAGGGTGAAACTAATGATAAGGGTGGGCAAGCTAATAGTAATAATGAGAACCCTTGGGGTCAGCAATCAAATGATCCTGCATTAGACTTTATTCCACCGTCAGCTCGTTCGAATAGTCAGTTCATGGATTATGCTAAATTCATTCAACGTGATGTAAGAGCGCGTTCAATGAAGGCCTTAGATGACGGTGAGCATAAGGCTGTCGTGGATGTTGGTGATGCTGAGGTGAATGATGGTGGAGTGGACTGCGCTTCGCTTCGTAAGCAGAAAAATGTGGTATTGCCATCAGAATGTCAAGCTAGAAATATTTAATAAGTAATTGATTTTATTAAATATTTATAATTTTATGTGATTTAGAAGGCGCTTTTGAAAAAACAAAGCCAATATCGCTGAAAGCCTTACCATTATTGGCTTTTCGTAATATTTATTTAACCAAAAAATTGTATTGTATTAGTACTATTTGATATGAGTGATAAAAAGTTATCAAAAAGGGAATAAATCTGGTTGACATTCAATGTCAAAAAGATAATTATCAACTAGTTATTTCATAATGGAGCTTTTCGTGTATCGATATCTGTTTGTAATCTTGATAGCCCTCTCGCTTACCGCATGTGATGAGGATTTCAACCCGTTTAAAAAGAAAGAGCCAACTGTTGAAGAGCAGTTAGATCAAGCGAAGGCAGAGCTAGATCATAAGAACTATGGCAAGAGTGTCGAGATCACGGTCAAGATTACAGGCGAAGATCCTAAAAATTACCAAGCTTATTATGTGGAATCGCAAGCGCAAACTTTAATTGGCGCGCAAAAAGAGGCGATTGAGGCGTTAACGCAGGCCATGGAAAATGGCTTTAAAGATTTTAAAGCGCTTGAGGATAATAAGAATTTTGACAATATTCGAGATTCAAAAGCCTACCGCGCACTTCTTAAAAAGTACGATCCAGATTATTCAGCTGTGAGCATCAAGGGTGATGATATTGATGTGGACGGCGAAGTCAGTATTAAAAATGTAGATGGTAAACAAGTCATTAAAGCTGGTGATGTTTCAATCAGCTTACCTAATTAATTCAATTCGGAGAGATTCATGTCTAAGTTATTAAAAGCTTTATTTTTAGCTGCTTCATTAATGGTTGTGGTTACGCCAATTAATGCTGAAGTAATTTCAGCCAATGGTAAAGCGGAAGTCAGTATTAAAGCCAATAAAGGGGACGCAGCGGCAGCTAAGCGTATTGCTCGAAATGCGGCGGAAGCTGATGCAGTGGTCGCAGCGATTAAATTGAAGTTGAACATTGATCCAAACAATCCGAAATCTAAAGCTGCGATTGCAGATATGGTGAATCAGTTAACAGACAATCTGAAAACTACTTACAACCTTGAAGGTGATGTATTAACCGCTAAAACTGCAATGCAGGTTGAAAGCTCACAAATTATGGACTTAGCTAAATCTTTAGGCCTAGGTTCTGCCACAGCAGTTTCTGCGGCAAAGGTTTTGTTTATTATCGACGAATACTCAGGCATCTCAACGGCATCAGAGCCAGGTCAGCCAATTGAGACTGAAATGGAATATTACTCAGACAAGAGTTCATTTTCAGATAAGAGTGCGAAAGCCTCTGGTGCAGAAGCAAGCAGTGACTCTAGCAGCGCATCATCAAAATCAGCTTCTGCATATTCTTCAAAATCAGCATCAGCTGTAAATGCAAGTGAGTCAGTTGCTGTTAAATCAAAAGATGCCTCATCATTAAGTACTAAAGATCGTGTTTCAGCAAGCGCCAAAGACCGCGCGTCTGGCAGTGCTTCAGATAGCGTCGCTTACAAAGATGGCTCAGGCTCAGCTGCAGCCGCTTCAAAGCGTGCAGGTTCAGCTTCATCAGATCGTAACTATAAGGCTTCCTCTGACGTTGATGCGAAGCAATCTTCAGAATTCTCAGGTGCGGCTTCTTCTAAGGTATCAGCAGCGAGTGCTTCACAAAAAGCAGGTGCCGCATCAGCGCAAAGCGCTTCTGCATCAGCATCATCTTCATCTTCAAATTACTCATCTGATGTAAAAGATGTGCAAGAGCAAAAAGATATTACAAGCATTAAAGTTAAATCAAAATTCCCTGACGTAAACAATGCAAAACCTGCAGAAGGCGGTCAAGAATTAATTGCGGCAAGACTGGAACAAGTCGCACAGAAATTCGGTTTGAAATTGACCAGTGAACAAGACTTCCGTTTTGAAGGTGGCAATAAACTTTTAATTCGTGATATTGAGAAATTAAACAAGTTTGCTTTCTACAAACAAAAAGCAAGTAAGGGTGATTTTAAGGTTAATTACCTAGTTTATGGTACTGCGGTATTAAATCTTGAAGGTAAAACACCAAGCGGTGAAGTAGGTTGCGCGGGTCAATTGAAAGTGCAATCAACTAATATCGATACTGGTGATAGCTTATTCTCAGGCACTTTAGTTAAATCAGCTACTGGTTCTTCAGATCAAATTTGTAAGGCGAATTTATCACAAGCATTAGCAACTAACTTGGCTGAAACTATTGGTACAAACGCGCAGCGTGAGATCCAAAGAACAGCAACGCAAGGTGCTAGCTTCGATGTAACTTTATATAGCGTATTAAAAGTGCCATTTAAAGTTAAAAAAGCCTTTACAGAACAGTTGCAAAAAATGGGTGACGAGTTTGCTGAAGGCAATGTCACAGATAATTCAAGATCATTCACTGTACAAGCAAAAGGCAATATCAAAGGCAAGATTGAAGACCTGATGGAAGAGTTAAGAGAAGGCTTCCCTGAGATGAAAGATGCGCGCATGGACGTTAAAGGCAACCGCATCGTTGTATGTATCGAAGGAAAGTGCCCGACAGAATGATAAAAGCTCACTTCCTTAAAGCAGCATTATTTGTTTGGTTAGGATTCTCAGTAGTCAATACTTATGCGGCTGAGAATCAGTTCTTTGTCTTTCCTATCAAGGAGATCGAAGGCTTAGGGGTGACAACTTCGTCAGCCATTAGGCCTTTGGTAGATAAGAATGCCATTGAATTTATTACAGGCAATCAAAGCGACGCCCAAAAGGAAGTGCTAGGTCATTTTAGTGAGCAACTGAGTCAAGCTTATGCAGGCTCAGTTGTTCATGTCAAACAAGTACGGGACTCTTTCAAGGGGCCAGTGACATTCGATGATAATGACAATTTAAATTGTGGTGATTCATCTACAGTGCCATTGGAGCAAACTTATGCTGCGGTAATTGGCATTTCAAGAGCTTCTTTCTATAAGGTCGAAAGAGGCGCAAATACTGAGATTCTTGTGCCGATTACATTGAACCTGCAAATTATCAAAGTTGATAAAGCAAAGATCCTTTTCTCTTCAAGTAATACAACTTATTCACAATTTATGGTGAGTGCTGCTCAAGTTGGCACCCCTGAATACACAAAGCTTATTAAAGAAGCGGTCACAAAAAACATGAAAGATCAGGTGACTTCTCTTGTGCAAGAAGCGAAAGCAAACTTCTCACCAAAAGTTACACCTGTGAAAATTGTTGGTAAAGAAGGTAATTTCTATGTTGCAGATAAAGGCTTTGAGGTTGGCTTTAATGAAGGTGACTCGCCAGAAGCGAAAGATGCAAATGGAAAAATAGTTTGGTTTAAAGTGCTAACAGCAGGTGATGGGTATTCAGTGCTAGAACGTTTAGATGGCGATATCAAAACGGGTCAGGACTATCAGTTCTTGTTTGAATCTAAAGCAGATGATTCCAATAAACCACGTGTGATGCCGGTTACTACTTCTGATAAAGATAAAGCCATGTTAAATGGTGTGATCGATGTTTTTACAAAGAGTATCGGTTATAAAGCGCCATTCCAAATTGCGGCAGTAGACGTAAACTTCCAACAAACGATGGCCAACATTAAGGCTAGGGCGCAGTGCGTCCCATCTTGGGAAAAGTACCCTTTATCAAGTCAAATTAAAGATTCTCGCACCGATTTTCCGCAGTTTATTCTAAATGTTGAAACGGGCGAAACAGCTGTTTTTACGGCTAAAGGTGATGGTGCTGTTAAAACTAAAGAGACATTTGCAACGGTTGTTCAGGCTAAAGTTTCAGACCTAAATGGTCTGGTTTATGGCTCTGCTATTGGTGTGGATAAGTATGTTCTCGATAAATCTGCTGGGATTGGTTTGAGTACAACGAATGCAAGAGAAGTCTCATATCAAAACTCAACTAAAACAATGGTTGCGGATTTTCTCAAAAATATTAATTTTGATCCAAAAGTTTATAAGATCAAAAACGTTAATGCGAACAGTCTGCTTGTCGAAAATCTACCCGTCGAATCTGGTTATGCAATTAATGCAACAGTCTTAAGAAAACTCTCTATTAAAGTCGGTAAAAAAGATGTTTTTGTTAAGCTGCCTTTGGTGGCAAAAGGACAGGTTAATAAAAAGGCTTCTGATGTTGAGGTGCCTTTTGAGATGCAAGACGTAGGCAAGGATTATTTCAAGCCTAAATCTGGTGACTCTTTGATTGTTTATGCATTGCCCAAAGGAAATGTACCTTCAGTCGGATTGTGTGAAGGAGAATTCGTTGGCAAAAATAATGCAGTTAATACTTCCTTTGCAAAACCTTTGCTTAATAATTTCATCTACAACCTGCCTAAATATCAAGTGATTAACGCGGATGCTGCGATAGTAAAAGATGTGAACTATTTGCTAGATTCTGGAAATTTCAAATTAAGTGGTGCCATGAAACCTAGAGCTGACATTCAAAGTTGTTTACAGCCTGGCTATTTGATTCGTGAGGATCAGGCGACCTGTGCTGCAGATGATTGTAAAGCAACGACAACAAACGCACTTCTTGTTCGTTTGGTTGAGTCTGGACAAACGAAAAAAGACTTTATCGTTGCCAGAAAAACTCAATTGCAAGGTTTTGATGAGCCTCAAAAGCTCAATCTGTATTCTGTGAATGCGCATGAACAATTCTTACTTGAAATTCCAGAACTTAGTAAGAAATTAAGTGAGAAGTAATTTTTTGTTTTATTTTAAATAGGAGTATTAAATGGTTAAGAAAATGTTAGTAATTAGTTCTTTGTTATTAGTTTCATTGAGTGCAAGCGCATACGAGTTGAAGTTACCAAAGCTTGGCGATGATAAAGGCGCTGCATCAAGTGGCAATATAGAAGCGGATGTGGCAGATTTTGTTGCAAAGACAGCGCAAATGCGAGACATTGCATATGCATCAATGACTACGATTGTTGCAGCTTATGCTGATGAAACACAATTAGCTAAAATGAAGGCAGAGGATGAAGAACTCAATAAGAAAACTGATGCTAAAGAAAATGGTGCTGCTAAGACTGCACTAATTAAAACGCGTGAAGCACAGTTAGCTGAACTTCAAAAGCAAAAAGATATTGGCGAAAAAACAAAAGCACTATCTGCTGAGAAACAACAAAAAGTTTCAAAAGGTTTGTTTAGCTTTGCAATTGCAGCGTTGAGTGCGCCAGTTCTAATGGATAAAGGTCAAAAAATTGTTAGTAGCGTGTCTTTGACTAATGTGATGAAGGTTTTGCCAGTTAAAGATTCATTACCAATGCTTGCTGACTTTGTTAAATATGGCAGTGGCACAATTGGTGGCTTTGTTAAGATTGTAAAGGGTGCGAATATTGATGTTAAAACACCTGCTGCAGATAGCAAGCCAGAAACAAATACATCTGATATGTTTAATTAATTAGTTATCAAATAAAAAAAGCCACCTTTGGGTGGCTTTTTTTATTTTTGTTGATTATTGCTCACAAGTAAATTTAGTCACACAGTCTCCTGCAGAACAAGAGTTATGAGCAACTTTAGCAACCTTGTAACCTAAGCTCACGCACTGAGCGCTTGCGTCAGCATTGGCTTTGTTAATTGCTGCAACATCACTTTTATGTTGATAGCTGATGGTATTGCCACTGATTACATATGGATCTTGTACTGTTTGGCACCCAGCCAAAACAAAACATGCTGCGATTGTAAGTTTATTTATATGATTCATTTTTGATCCTTATTGAGATGGCTTAGTGATTAATTGTTTGACTAATCATAGCGCTTATTGAGAATGAATAAAATGACATTGCTCATCAAAATGCATATTTATTTCCAATAATTGATATCTTATTCCAATCATTTTCTATTCAAAAATTAAAAGTGATCGTTTGATTTATTTTTATCAATTGAACGTTCTTTGTCATCTAATTGTCATGTATAAGCCTTAATATTTTTGTCATAAAACCTGCAATAAGCCGCTAAATGCCTTTGCAACATGCTTGTAGCTTGAGGTACAATCTTTAGGGTTTGAGAATTAAATCTTGTAGATATCAGTCGTGATCTAAAAAACTGCTTTAAAAACTGGAGCTTGACGTGCTGGAAAATTATTTTCCGATTTTGTTGTTTATCTTAGTGGGTCTAGGTGTCGGCGTTGGCCCTATCATCCTTGGTAAAGTTGTCTCTCCAAATCGTCCTGACGCGCAAAAAAATTCCCCTTATGAATGTGGTTTTGAGGCATTTGAAGATGCCCGTATGAAATTCGACGTTCGTTATTACCTTGTTGCTATTCTGTTTATTCTTTTTGATTTAGAAATCGCGTTTTTATTCCCTTGGGCTGTTGTGATTAAGGAAATCGGTTTGTTTGGATTCCTTGCCATGATGGTATTCCTTGGTATTTTGGTCGTTGGCTTTATCTATGAATGGATGAAGGGTGCGCTAGAGTGGGAATAAATAAACCTAATTTGATGAAGGTTGCCAAATGAGCATCGAGGGCATTTTAGAAAAAGGCTTTGTGACCACGAGTCTTGATACGGTGATTAATTACACCCGTACTGGTTCTTTGTGGCCAATGACATTCGGTTTGGCTTGTTGTGCGGTAGAGATGATGCACGCAGGTGCTTCACGTTACGACTTAGACCGTTTTGGTGTGGTGTTCCGCCCAAGTCC
>JBEIDM010000032.1:0-10434 GCA_040383445.1 Candidatus Methylopumilus sp.
ATTGGCCACGCGGCAACCAACACGCCAGGCCATCGCTACGCCATCACCAGTGCTCAAGTCAGGATTCGTAGTGTAAAGATAAACTTTACCCGAACCACCAGTCGCTAACACCGTATGTTGGGCAGCAATCGTGATGACTTTTCCGCTTTTATTATCGAGCACATACGCACCTAGTGCTTCGCCATTGCTTTGCTGGCCCAATTGGCTAATTCCAGCTTTGCGTGAGGTAATCAGGTCAACAGCAATGTGATCTTCTAATACGGTAATGTTTGGATGGCTGAGAACTTGTTCTGCCAAGGTTTTTTGAACAGCGTGTCCGGTAGCGTCCGCTGCGTGAATAATGCGGCGGTGGCTATGGCCACCTTCACGGGTTAAATGGTAACCACTTCCGTCATCTTCTCTTGTAAAAGGAACGCCTTGCGCAATCAACCATTCAACGGTTTCCTTCGCATGGCTTGCAACCTCTCTTGTGACTTCTTGGTCACAAAGCCCAGCGCCAGCAATTAAGGTGTCTTGGATATGGGCTTCAATCGAATCATCGTTTGTTAAGACGGCAGCAATACCACCTTGCGCCCAACTGCTTGAAGTGTCATTGATTTTACGTTTACTGACTAAGCAAACTTTTTTTTCCGCAGCGACTTTAAGTGCAACGGTCAGACCGGCAAGTCCGCTACCAATAATTAAAACATCAAATTGCTGCATACAAACCTACAAGAGTGAACTTTGTGCAGTTTATCGTTGTCTGCTTTATGTGGCTAGCAATGTATAAAAATAAGGGGTAATCGCAATGTTAGACGTAAAAAATATAGCGGATATTTCGCGCTTAGGTTTCGTTGAGACTGCTGCATCGAGTTATACTGCAGCCGTTAATAATAAAAATATAGGGAGCATGTCCTCTATGGGCAATGCTAAAGACGAAATAACAGGTAAGCAATCTGGCGATTTACCGGCGGCTAGCAATCGTGAGATTGACCAAGCATTAGTTGAACGTGCCCAAGCTGGCGATCAACGTGCGTTTGGTATGTTGGTTGAAAAGTATCAACGTAAGTTGGCACGCCTGTTATCTCGCATGATGCGAGACCAAGCTGAAATTGAAGATGTTGTTCAAGAGTCATTCATTAAGGCTTATCGCGCTCTCCCAAATTTTAGAGGCGATAGCGCTTTTTATACTTGGCTATATCGTATTGGCATCAATACCGCCAAGAATCACTTAGTTGCCATGGGTCGCAGACCACAAGTGGCGCGTGACGTTGAAATTGAAGACGCTGAAAATTTTGAAGATGCAGATGAACTTCGCACTATGGAGACCCCTGAGTCTGAAATGATGAGCAAAGAAATTGCTCAAACCGTTAATGACACGGTCATGGCTTTGCCTGATGAATTACGTACTGCAATTACATTGCGTGAAATAGAAGGTTTAAGTTACGAAGAAATTGCAACATTAATGAGCTGTCCAATTGGCACCGTCCGTTCTCGTATTTTTAGAGCGCGTGAAATGATTGCCCTTAAATTGCGTCCTTTATTAGACACCCCAGACGATAAACGCTGGTAGGCGTTTTACGATTTAATATTTTTTAATTGATGTTTAATCGCATCAAAGTAACAGGAGAAGTAACAGTGAAAGAACAAATTTCAGCCTTGATGGATGATGATTTACCGCTGGAAAATGCGGAGCATGTATTTAAGTCTATTAAGAGCGGTGGCGAATCTGCCGCTAGCTGGTCGACCTATCATTTAATTGGCGATGCCATGCGTGGTAATCGAGTATTGAGTCGCGACTTCACTTCAAAAGTGATGCAAGAAATCTCAAAACAGCCGACAGTATTAGCACCAAAAGTAAGTAAGCTTAATGTTAAACGTCCTGCGGTATGGTCAGTAGCAGCATCAGTAGCAGCGTTCATGGTTGTTGGTTTCATGACCTTGCAACATCAAGCCCAAAATACTCTGATGGCGCCTGTAGAAATGGCTAAAAATGCGCCAGATGAATACTTGCTTGCACATCAATCAATGTCGCCAATTAACACTGCATACCTCATTCAGACTGCCTCGCTAGATCAGGGACGTGAATGAAACGTATTGCATTAGTACTTAGTTTTTTATTGTGGTCTGCCGTTGCGTTAGCAGGGCAAGATGATGCTTGGTTGATGCTTGAAAAAGCATCTCAAGCTGCACATGCTTTGAGCTACAAAGGCATCTTTGTTTATCAAACCGGTGCTAGCAGTAAGTCTGTGCAAGTGACTCACATGAATTACGGCCAAGGTGAATATTCACGTATGGTGGTTTTAGATGGTTCACCACGTGAAGCACTCAGCCAAGGCAATGACATGGTAATTTTCAATCCTCGCAATGAAAAAGTAGTGATTGAGAAAAAGCGTGGCCAAAGCATGTTTCCTGCATTATTGCCAGATAATATGGAACTAATTAAAACCGTTTATCAGGCACAATTGGGTGGTGAAGAGCGTGTTGGTGGGCGTGATGGTTACATTGTTAATTTAAGTCCTAAAGATCAATATCGCTACGGTTATAAGTTGTGGACTGATAAAGAGTATGGCTTATTGCTAAAGTCGATGATGATTAGTGATAAAAATGTAGCCTTAGATCAAATTGCATTCAGTCAGATTTTGCTGATGGATGGCCAAAGCATGGATTGGTTTAGGCCTACTTTGGATAAAACTAAAGCTTATGTGATGGAGAAAGACGCACCATCAAAACTTGATGCATCTGAAATCGACTGGGACGTCACAAAACTGCCACATGGCTATCGTAAAGTTGATCAAGTAAAACGTATGGTGGCTAATAAGCAAACACCAGTGACGCAGCTTATTTTCTCTGATGGACTTTCTTCAGTTTCGGTATTTATTGAAGATATTCCTAAGGGTGTGCGTCCTAAGGTAGGGCACACCATGATGGGCGCTACGCACTTTTATGCAATTGTGAATGATGCGCATCAAGTTATTGCAGTGGGTGAAGTGCCAGAAGTAACGGTGAGTTATTTTGCTAACGCCGTAAGCTTTAAAAACAAATCTAAATAGTTGCTATCTTTGTACTTGTTTTGTTGTAATGTGACTCCATATTATTCTCAACGAATTTATCTGAAATAAAACAATGGTTGAAGAACAGGCAATAATCGTCAGCACCTCTCAAAATCAGGCTGCCTTAGAAATCCTTCGCAACAAACCTTGTGGTCTCTGTGGGCAAACCCGCGGTTGCGGTCTTTCTTTTTGGGGAAAGCTGTTTGCACATCGCGCCAATACATTTAAAGCTAAAAATCATATTGAAGCCAAAGTTGGCGATGTCGTCGTCGTTGGTATAGAAGAAAGCGCTTTATTATTCAGTTCGGTTACTGTCTATGGAATTCCACTATTGTTTTTGTTGATTGGTGCGTTCTTAGGTAACGCATTCGGAGATGGTTTGCATGCTGACCGAAACACAGCTATCGGCGCTATACTTGGTTTATTGTTTGGGTATCTTTGGGTAAAAGGTCATGCGCAAGGTCGATCCTTAGATGCGCGATATTCCCCAGTGATTTTGAGATTAGCAACACTAAGCTCAAATTCCAATGTTGTTCGTGAATGTAAGTCTAATAATTAATGAAGGTGAAAACATGATTAAAAAATTAGTTGCAGTTTCTGCGCTCTTTTTATCTTTTTCGGTCAGTGCCATTGCTAAAGATCTGCCTGACTTCACTGAGCTTGCTGAAAAGCAAGGCCCCTCTGTCGTCAATATTAGTGTGACGCAAGTTGTACAAGGGCAGGGTATAGGCGGTTTTCCTGGTATGCCAAATGATGAAGCTTTCAATGAGTTATTCCGTCGTTTTGGCTTACCTATTCCAGGGGTCCCTGGCGGTCCTGGTGGTCAAGTGCCTCCACAAGAATTTAAATCTAACTCACTAGGTTCAGGTTTTATTATTAGTGCTGATGGTTATATTTTGACCAATGCACACGTTGTTAATGAAGCTGATGAGGTAATTGTAAAGCTTTCTGACAAGCGCGAATTTAAAGCCAAGATTATTGGTGCAGATCGTCGTACGGATGTTGCTTTATTGAAGATTGATGCTTCTGGTTTGCCTAAAGTAACGGTTGGTGATCCTGGTAAATTAAGAGTAGGTGAATGGGTTGCTGCGATTGGCTCTCCATTTGGTCTTGAGAATACAATGACTGCAGGGATTGTTAGTGCAAAAGGTCGTGCACTTCCGCAAGAAAACTTTGTACCATTTATTCAAACCGATGTGGCAATTAATCCTGGTAATTCAGGTGGTCCTTTGTTTAATTTAAAAGGCGAAGTGGTTGGTATTAATTCACAAATTTATAGTCGTAGCGGTGGTTCTATGGGCTTGTCATTTGCAATCCCTATTGATGTCGCTATTGAAGTTTCTACCCAATTAAAATCCAATGGAAAAATTACACGTGGTTGGCTAGGTATTGCTATTCAAGAAATCACTAAAGATTTGGCTGAGTCTTTCGGTATGAAAAACACCAATGGTGCTTTGATTGCTGGCGTTGAAAAATCAAGTCCCGCTGAAAAAGGTGGCTTAGAGCCTGGTGACGTGATTACCAAGTTTGATGGCAAGCCAATTATCACTTCTTCAGATTTGCCACGTGCGGTTGGTGCGGCTAAGCCTGGTAAAAAAGCTGCGGTTGAAGTGCTTCGAAAGGGCACAATTAGAGGCCTCAATGTCACAGTTGGTGAATCTCCATCAGAGAAAGAGGAAGTTGCTAGCAATAAAAATGTCGTTAAGCCAGAGATTAACCGTATCGGCTTAGTTCTTCGAGAATTAACAGCACAACAAAAGAAAGCTTTGAACGGTAAAAATGGCTTATTGGTTGCTGATGCCCAAGGTCTAGCAGCGCAAGCGGGTATTCGCCGTGGCGATGTAGTGCTTGGATTAAATAATGCCGAAGTGCAAAGCCTAGAGCAGTTTAATAAGCAATTGGCAGCAGTTGCAGCTGAAAAAACAATTGCCTTATTGATTCAGCGTGGAGAAAACACACTTTACGTGCCAATCAAGTTGGCTGCCGCTAAATAAGCAGCTGGCATCTTAGCCTCAGCATCTAATGGTGCTAGGGGCTTAAATGCTGTAAAATTGCATGAGATTAATACGTTACAAGGGCGCTTAGGCGCCCTTGTTGTTAGTAAAACTTTTGCACTGAAACTATGAATAACATCCGTAACTTTTCTATTATTGCCCACATTGACCACGGTAAATCGACCTTGGCTGACCGCATCATTCAACTTTGTGGCGGCTTGTCTGACCGTGAAATGGAAGCGCAAGTCCTCGACTCTATGGATTTAGAGCGTGAGCGCGGCATTACCATTAAGGCGCAAACTGCAGCATTAAGATATACGGCATTAGATGGGCAAGTGTACCAATTGAATTTGATTGATACCCCAGGCCATGTCGACTTTTCCTATGAAGTAAGTCGTTCACTTTCAGCTTGTGAAGGTGCCTTGTTAGTAGTGGATGCCAGTCAAGGTGTTGAGGCGCAAAGTGTTGCCAACTGCTATACCGCCATTGATTTGGGTGTAGAAGTATTCCCAGTATTAAATAAAATTGATTTGCCTTCAGCTGATCCTGATCGTGTTATTCAAGAAATTGAGGATGTGATTGGCGTGGACGCACAAGAAGCGGTGCGTTGCTCAGCTAAAACAGGTGAGGGCGTGCGTGATGTGCTAGAACTCGTGGTCGCCAAAGTGCCGCCACCTGTTGGCAAGCTTGATGCGCCATTCAAAGCCCTTATTATTGACTCATGGTTCGATAATTACGTGGGTGTGGTCATGTTGGTGCGTGTCGTCGATGGCTCACTCAAACCAAAAGACAAAATCCGCTTAATGGCCACAGGTGACGTGCATCTGTGTGAAGAAGTTGGTGTATTCACGCCTAAATCTTTCCAAAAGTCATCACTGTCAGCAGGTGAAGTAGGTTTTATTATTGCCGGCATTAAAGAATTAACCAGCGCTAAAGTTGGTGACACCGTTACTTTAGCCGACAGACCGGCAGTCGAAGCTTTGCCTGGTTTTAAAGAAGTAAAACCACAAGTGTTTGCAGGCTTGTATCCGGTTGAGTCTAACCAGTTTGAAGCTTTGCGTAGCGCCCTTGAAAAATTACGTTTGAACGACGCTTCTTTGCAGTTTGAGCCTGAAAACTCCACAGCATTGGGTTTCGGTTTCCGTTGCGGGTTCTTAGGCTTGTTGCACATGGAAATTGTGCAAGAGCGTTTAGAGCGCGAATACGACATGGATTTGATTACCACAGCGCCAACCGTCATTTACGAGTTGCTGCTTAAGAGTGGTGAAGTCATTCAAATTGAAAATCCATCACGCCTACCTGAGCCGTCACGTGTTGAAGAGATTCGTGAGCCCATGATTATTGTGAATCTGTTGATGCCACAAGACTATGTAGGCCCGGTGATGACCTTATGTACCAACAAGCGTGGTATTCAGAAAAATATGCAATACATGGGTCGCCAAGTAATGTTGAGCTACGAGATGCCACTCAACGAAGTGGTGCTCGATTTCTTTGATAAATTGAAATCAGTCTCTCGCGGTTATGCTTCTATGGATTATGAATTCTTAGAGTTCCGTGCTGCGGATTTAGTGAAGTTAGATATCATGGTAAACGGCGAGCGCGTCGATGCTTTGTCATTGATTGTGCACAGAGCTAATAGCGTTTATCGTGGCCGTGAACTCGCATCAAAAATGCGTGAATTAATTCCACGTCAAATGTTCGACGTAGCGATTCAAGCAGCGATTGGCGCTAACATTATTGCCCGTGAAACAGTTAAAGCGATGCGTAAAAACGTATTGGCGAAATGTTATGGTGGCGATATTACGCGTAAGAAGAAATTGTTAGAGAAACAAAAAGAAGGTAAGAAGCGTATGAAACAAGTGGGTAACGTTGAAATCCCACAAGAAGCGTTCTTAGCTATTTTACGTGTTGAAGATAAATAAAGGGCTGTACTTATGATGTTCGCGTTATTTATGGTGGTCGTGCTCATTGTGACCGGTTTGATTTGGTTGCTAGACATTGCTGTATTGCGAAAAAGCCGTGCGCCTGGTGCAGCTGACCCGATCCTAGTTGAATACTCTAAGAGCTTCTTCCCTGTTATTTTGGTCGTTTTTTTAATTCGATCATTTATCGCTGAGCCTTTCAAAATCCCATCAGGCTCTATGATGCCAACCTTGTTAGCAGGTGATTTTATTTTGGTAAATAAATTCACTTACGGTTTGCGTATGCCTATTTTGAATAACACCTTGGTTGAAATTAACCATCCTAAACGTGGCGATGTGTTCGTATTTCATTACCCACCAGAGCCATCAATTGATTACATCAAACGCGTTGTTGGCGTGCCAGGTGACAAGATTCTTTACCAAGATAAACAGCTTTATATCAACGGTCAAAAGTTAGACATGACTTTTGTTGAAGACTACCAATATGAAAGCGCTGGCTTTAATCAAGTGCACGCTAAACGCTTCCAAGAACAATTGGGCGATGTTAAACATGACTTGTTAATCGAAGAAAATAGCCTAAGCAAGGAAGGTGAAGTTACCGTGCCGCCAGGTCATTATTTCGCAATGGGTGATAATCGCGATAACAGTAAAGACAGCCGTTACTGGGGTTTCGTGCCTGAGCAAAACTTAGTTGGTAAAGCGTTCTTTATTTGGTGGAATTTTGACCAATTCAAACGCATCGGCAGCAGTATTAACTAGGGCCGCATATTGAACAATCACTTCGGACTTGAGCGCCTCATTGGCCATGATTTCAGCAATAAAGCATTGCTGACACAGGCCTTAACGCACCGAAGTTTTGGCAGCACTAACAATGAACGTCTAGAGTTTCTCGGTGATGGCGTTTTAAATTTTATTGTAGCCAGTCAGCTTTATCTTAAATTCCCTAAACTTGATGAAGGCGACCTCAGTCGCTTGCGCGCCCATTTGGTGAAAGAACCAACCTTAGGCGAAATAGCGTTAACGCTTAATATTGGCGATGCTTTAAAGCTAGGCGAAGGTGAATTAAAAAGCGGTGGCTGGCGCCGCCCATCAGTATTGGCAGATGCTTTAGAAGCCATGATAGGCGCTGTATTTTTAGATGCTGGTTTTGCCGCAGCTGAAGGCGTTGTGATTAAACTATTCACGCCACTCATTGAAAAAATAGATCCTAAAGCCATTGGTAAAGACCCTAAATCTTTACTACAAGAATATCTACAATCTAAAAAAATCGATGTTCCAACTTACGAAGTGTTGGCCATTGAAGGTGAAGCACATTGCCAAACATTCCGTGTGGAATGCCGCGTTGCTAAATATAATATCGTGACACAAGGCGAAGGCACCAGTCGTCGTGCCGCAGAACAACAAGCCGCAGAATTAGCGAATCAAGAAATCGCTGCGCAATCTAAATAATCGAAAGCTCACATGACCCAAAATAAAAACGCGACAGAAGCATTCCGTTGTGGCACCGTTGCAATCGTTGGTAGACCTAACGTTGGTAAATCAACATTACTGAATCACATCTTAGGTGTGAAGCTGAGCATTACATCACGTAAAGCGCAGACTACTCGCCACCGTTTGCTTGGCATTCATACCACTGAAGACACACAATTCTTGTTTGTAGACACACCAGGTTTCCAGCAAAAGCATATCAATGCTTTAAACAAAACACTCAACAAAACCGTGACGCAAGTGTTGAACGAAGTTGACGTGGTGCTGTTCGTGATTGAGCCTATGCACTTGGGCGATGCCGATAAAATCGTATTGAATCTATTACCTAAGAACAAACCAGTGTTGTTGGTGGTGAATAAAGCTGACTTGATGGGTGATAAAGGGAATCTATTGCCGCTGATTCAAGACTTCGATTTGTTATTCCCATTCGCAGCCATTGTGCCTGTGAGTGCTAAAAAGAGTCTTTACCTCGATGAGTTGCTTGAGGCCGTGCGTGAGCATTTGCCAGAGCAGCCAGCCATTTACGGTGAAGACGAATTAACGGATAAAAACGAACGCTTCTTAGCGGCAGAATTGTTACGTGAAAAAGCCTTCCGATTCTTGGGTGAAGAAGTGCCTTACGCCATTACTGTTGAAATTGAAAAATACGAAACAGAAGGTAATCTGCGCCGTATTCATGCAGCCTTTATTGTCGATAAAGAAAGCCAAAAGCCAATGTTAATTGGCAAGGGCGGCGAGAAGCTTAAACAGATTTCGACAGAAGCACGCCAAGATATGGAAAAACTATTTGGCGGCAAAGTCTGGCTAGAAACCTGGGTGAAAGTTAAAGGCGGTTGGGCAGATGATGAACGTGCGCTTAAAAGTTTAGGCTATTAAGTTTTAATTCCAGCATGGCCAGCGGCAAAGTTTCTACCAGTATTTTCAAACAAGATAACCAGCCTGTTTATGTGCTGCATTCTTATCCTTTTAAAGAAACCAGTTTAGTCGTTGAATTGTTCACCCGCGATTTTGGTCGCGTGGCGGCAGTTGCAAAAGGGGCGAGAAGACCACGCTCACCAATGCGCGGCATGTTGCAATCTTTTCAGCCTTTGCTTGGTGCTTGGTCAGGTAAGTTAGAACTTAAAACCCTGCACTCACTCGAATGGTATGCGGGGCTGCTGATGCTGCAGGGCGAAGCGCTGATGTGTGGTTTTTATATGAACGAACTATTGCTTCGTTTATTAGCACGTGAAGATGCCCATGAAATGTTATTTGATGACTACGGTTTAACGCTAAAAGCGCTAGCCGCTGGGCCGAGTGACTCAGCCAATATTCTACGTCGCTTTGAATTACGTTTATTGCAACAGTTAGGTTATGCGGTACCGCTCACGCATAACATTAAAGATGAAGCTGTATTGGCCGATGCACAGTATTTTTATGTGCCAGAAATGGGGCCAGTTTCCTTGCAGCATGACTATCAAGAAAATGGCGTACAATTATCTGGCAAGACCCTGCTGGATATGGATAAAGATGATTACGCTGATGTACAAACTCAGCAACAAAGTAAGCAGCTCATGCGTTTATTAATATCGCATTATTTGGGTGACAAACCTTTGCACACCAGACAACTTTTAATGGATTTACAGGATTTGTAATGACGACTTCCACAATTAAATTAGGCGTTAATGTCGATCACGTGGCGACCCTACGTCAAGCGCGTGGCACACAATATCCAAGTGTGGTGCAAGCTGCTTTGCGTGCTGAAGAAGCAGGCGCTGATAGCATTACCATCCACTTGCGCGAAGACCGTCGTCATATTCAAGATGCTGACGTTTACGCACTGCGTCCTTTGCTACAAACCAAAATGAATTTTGAAATGGCAGTGACTGATGAAATGGTCAGCATTGCTTTAAAAATAAAACCACAAGATGTCTGCTTGGTGCCAGAGCGTCGTGAAGAGCGCACTACGGAAGGTGGCTTAGAAGTGGCTGGTAATTTGCCGCGGATGAAAGAAGTATG
>JBEIDM010000033.1:0-10179 GCA_040383445.1 Candidatus Methylopumilus sp.
CAAATTTTGGAAGACATGACATCTTCGCGTGCTCGTGAAGGTGCCAAAATGAAGGCGTTGATTCTTGAGCGGCTCGCTGAAGCTGAAAAAATAGTTGCAACAGTCAAGCCTTTATTGCCTCTTCAAATCAAGGTTTATCAAGAGCGGCTCACAGCTAAATTACAAGAAGCATTAAAAAGCGTAGACGAAGATCGTGTTCGTCAAGAGTTGGTTTTATTTGCTCAACGTATTGATGTGGATGAAGAGCTAACAAGATTGACTGCGCATGTGAGTGAAGTAAAGCGCATCTTGGATGCAGATCAAGCGGCAGGTAAACGCTTGGATTTCTTGATGCAAGAGCTTAACCGTGAAGCGAATACTTTGGGCTCCAAATCTGTTTCAACTGAAGTGTCGCAAGTGTCTATGGGCTTGAAAGTTTTAATCGAGCAAATGCGCGAGCAAATTCAAAACATAGAGTAATTAAAGGGCGTGACATGATGTCATTAGGTAATTTATTTATTATCACAGCAGCTTCAGGTGCTGGAAAAACGAGTTTAGTTAGAGCCTTGTTGCAGCAAGATGCTCAAATTCAGCTTTCAGTTTCTTATACTACTCGTCAGCCACGTGTTGGTGAGGTGAATGGTGAGCATTATCACTTTGTGGATGAGGCGAGCTTTTTGAAAATGTTAGATGAAAATGATTTTTTGGAAAGCGCATATGTTCATGGTGCTAGATACGGCACTTCTAAAACTTGCGTGAATGAAGTGTTGGCCGCGGGGCAAGATTTGATTTTGGAAATTGATTGGCAAGGTGCTGCGCAAGTTCGTCAGTTGTATCCAGAGGCCATTAGTATTTTCATCTTGCCACCATCAATGCAGGAGTTGGAATCTCGTTTGCGTGGCCGTGGTCAGGATAGCGATGAAGTGATTGCTAAGCGATTGGCTGCCGCTAAAGACGAGATGAGCCACGTAGGTGAGTTCGACTATGTTACAATTAACGATAAATTTGAAGTGGCGTTAGAAGATCTGAACGCCATTGTTCGTACCCAGCGCCTCAAGCGTGAAAAGCAATTAGCGCGTCATGCGACTTTGCTTAAAGGTCTAATTTAATTTTCAATAAATTTCAGGAGTAACACCATGGCTAGAATGACTGTTGATGATTGTCTAGAAAAAATCCCTAACCGCTTTGAATTAACTTTAGTAGCCGCTTATCGTGCCCGTCAATTAGCCAATGGTTCTGAGCCATTAGTGACAACGCATGGTCATAAAGACAAACCAACAGTATTGGCATTGCGCGAAATCGCTGCTGGTCAAGTTGGCTTGGAAATGTTGAACCGCGGTCAAGCTTAATTCAGCAAGTTAAATTTACTTGGAGACGGCTCTGTTAGATAGCGTGATATGCAAAGTGATCGACATCTTAGCAATTCAAATCATCATGCCGGAAAACGGCCGTCGGATTCTCTAAATCCACCAGCACCTTTATTACCTGCGGATACTGAAGACTCGCAGCTTACATTAAGTCTTAAGCATTACCTCAAACAGCAAGACATTGAACAGATTTGGGAGGCTTACCGTTTTGGTGAAGCCGCTCATCGTGGACAGATGCGTAAAAGTGGTGAGCCATACATTACGCATCCTGTTTCTGTTGCCATTATTCTGTCACGCCTGCATCTTGATACGCCCACCATCATTGCAGCTTTATTGCATGATGTTGTAGAAGATACTGGCATTACCAAAGAGCAAGTCGCTGATAAGTTTGGCGCGCAAGTGGCTGAACTTGTCGATGGATTATCTAAGCTCGATAAAATTGAATTCCAAAGTGCGACAGAAGCACAAGCCGAAAACTTCCGAAAAATGTTGTTAGCAATGTCGCAAGATGTTCGCGTTATTTTGGTGAAGCTGGCCGATCGTTTGCATAATATGCAAACCTTAGATGTTATGAAGCCAGAAAAGCGTCGTCGTATCGCACGCGAAACTCTAGAAATCTATGCGCCAATTGCCAACCGTCTAGGGTTGAATGAAATTTATCAAGAGCTAGAAGACCTAAGTTTCAAAAATCATTACCCGATGCGGTATGGGGTCTTGTCTAAGGCGATTTTGGCCGCACGCGGTAATCGTAAAGAAGTCGTCGGTAAAATTCTAGATGCTGTTAAAGATCGATTGGCAGAGATGAAAATCGATGCTCAGGTTTATGGCCGCGAAAAGCATCTTTATAGTATTTATAAAAAGATGACGGGTAAAACCATCGCTTTTTCACAAATTTACGACATCTACGGTTTCCGTGTCGTCGTGAAAGATTTGCCTGCTTGTTACGCCGCCTTAGGGGTGTTGCATGGTTTGTATAAACCGATACCTGGTAAATTTAAAGACTATATCGCTATTCCAAAAGCAAACGGCTATCAGTCATTACACACCACTTTATTTGGTCCATTTGGTACGCCAATTGAAATCCAAATTCGTAGTCAAGATATGCACAATATTGCTGATGCCGGGGTTGCAGCCCATTGGCTATATAAAACAACGGATGCGCATTTCACGGCGATGCAACAGCAAACGCATCAATGGTTACAACGTCTGCTTGAAATTCAATCTGAGAGTGCTGACTCACTAGAGTTCCTAGAGCACCTCAAAGTAGATTTGTTCCCTGATGAAGTTTATGTCTTTACGCCCAAAGGTAAGATTCTTGCATTGCCAAAAGGAGCGACGGCAGTCGACTTTGCATATGCTGTGCATACCGATATTGGAAATCGCTGTGTTGCCGTCAAAATTAACCAAGAGCTGGCGCCATTAAGATCTGAATTACGTAATGGTGATCATGTAGAAATTATTACTGCTGCACATGCGCATCCTAATTCTGCTTGGTTGAATTATGTGGTCTCAGGTAAAGCGCGTGCGCACATTCGTCATTTCTTGAAATCGCTTCAATCAAATGAATCTGCTGAGTTGGGTGAGCGCATGCTCAATAAAGCTTTGCTTGCGCTTCATACTGATGCAAGCCAAATTAGCGACTCTCAATGGCAGAAGTTATTACGTGATTATGGCGCTAAAAATAAACAAGAAATTTTGACTGATATTGGTTTAGGTAAACGTTTAAATGTGATGGTTGCCCATCAACTCATGGCGATGGGTGACGAGCATGGTGAACGTCATGCTAAGCAACCTAATAAACCACTTGGCACCATTACGATTCGTGGTTCAGAAGGTATGGCAGTTCAGTTCGCTCAATGTTGCCGTCCGATTCCTGGCGATCCGATTTTAGGCTTTATTAATAAAGATAAAGGCCTAGTGATTCATACGCATGACTGCCCATCGATTCGTAAATTTAGAGTCGATCCTGAAAAATGGTTGGATGTGGAATGGCACCCAGACACTAAACGTCTGTTTAAAGTGAATTTGAAGTTAGCAAGCGCTAACAAACCAGGGATGTTAGCTAAAATTGCTGCTGGAATTGCCCAAGCAAATTCCAATATTGATCACATCAGTATGGAAGAGTCTGATAATAGTGCTTATACCAATATTATGTTTACAGTACAGATTGAGAATCGTGTTCATTTAGCAGAATTAATGCGTAAATTACGGCGTATTCCAGAAGTGGTTCGTATTAATCGTGTTAAAGGGTCTGGCGCAGAACAACGTGCTCAATAAGTTAAATTCTTATCGAAGAAATTTGAAATAGTGGCCGATGAATTACCACCTAAAATTCCAAATTTAGCGAGTAACGAAGAAGATGTATGAGCTAGGATTAATCGTAATTATTAATTTTTGACAATGTAATTAGGAAATAGAAATGACTAAGCAAATTATTCATACCAACGGTGCGCCTCAAGCAATCGGAACATATTCACAAGCAGTTAAAGTTGGATCGACGGTTTATTTGTCAGGCCAAATTGGTTTGGATCCAGCTTCTATGGAAATGGTAGAAGGTATTGAGGCGCAAGTGCACCGCGTGTTCACAAATTTAAAAGCAGTGGCTGAAGCCTCAGGTGGCTCATTGGCAGATGTTGTTAAGTTAAATGTTTTCTTAACAGATTTATCTAATTTTGCTTTGGTTAATTCAATCATGGCTGAATATTTCACGGCACCATATCCAGCACGTGCAGCGGTGGGTGTTGCTTCATTGCCGCGCGGCGCTCTAGTAGAGGCTGACGGTGTGATTGAACTTTCAGCTTAATGGCTGACTTTATTTTTTAGTTCAGATTTGACGAAACTCACAGATATCAAAGGGATGACCAAGCCTGTTTCCTCGGGCTTGCATAAGCTTGGTATCAGCGATGTTCAGGGTTTGTTACTGCATTTACCTCTGCGTTATGTAGATGAAACTCATATCAGTGCCGTCAGGGAATTGCGCGTAGGTGAGCAGGCACAGGTTGAAGGTGAAATCATTCATCTTGAAGTGAGCTATAAACCTAGAAAATCTTTAATCGCCCGTTTGTCTGATGGCACGGGCGATATCTTTTTGCGGTTCTTGAATTTTTATCCTAGCCAAATTGCTGCTTTAAAAGAAGGCACTCGCATCCGTGCTTTAGGGGAGGTAAGGCATGGGTATTTCGGTTATGAAATGGTCCATCCCCAAACCCGATCTGTTCGTGAAACAACCGCTGTTAAAGAAACTTTAACGCCAGTCTATCCAACGACTGCAGGATTAAGTCAGCCCAGCATTCGTAAGTGGGTCACATGGGCGCTCAACAACGGCGATGTCTCGGAAATTTTGCCGCAGGAAATTTATCCAAATTCAATGCCAAGCTTTGCTAATAGTTTGCAGTATTTGCATAATCCGCCACCAAGTATCAATTTACAGACTTTAGAAGACCGAACAAATCCTGCTTGGCAGCGCTTAGCTTTTGATGAGTTGCTTGCGCAGCAACTTTCAATGCGTGAGCATTATGCAAAGCGTCGAGAACTAGGCGCGCCTCAATTAAAGACTTCACAAAGTTTAGTTGCGCAACTCTTGCAAACACTTCCTTTTGGTTTGACTGATGCGCAACAGCGAGTCGTGAAAGAAATTAGTGAGGATTTGACCAGGCCTTATCCAATGCAGCGTTTATTGCAAGGCGATGTAGGGAGCGGGAAAACGATCGTGGCAACCATTGCTGCGCTCCAAGCAATTGAAAACGGATACCAAGTAGCGATTATGGCGCCTACAGAAATTTTGGCTGAGCAGCATTATAAAAAAATGTTGTATTGGCTTGCGCCGCTTAACATTCAAGTGGCTTGGCTTTCTGGCAGTCAAGGTAAAAAAGATAGAGCATCATCATTGGAAATGATCGCGAGTGGCGAAGCCCAACTTGCTGTTGGCACCCATGCTTTATTTCAATCTCAAGTGCAATTCAAGAAATTAGGTTTGGTGGTGGTTGATGAGCAACATCGTTTTGGTGTTGAGCAGCGCCTCTCTTTAAGACAAAAAGGTCAAAGCGATGAAGTTAGTGCGCCGCATCAATTGATGATGTCTGCGACCCCGATCCCTCGTACTCTGTCGATGAGTTATTTTGCTGATTTAGATGTGTCAGTTATTGATCAGCTACCACCTGGTCGTACTCCGATTAGTACTAAATTAGTGTCAGATGGCCGTCGTGATGAAATTGTTGAGCGCGTCAGACTGGCCTGCAGTCAAGGTGCGCAAGCTTATTGGGTGTGTCCGCTGATTGAAGAGTCTGAAGTGTTGCAATTGCAAACGGCACTCGATACTTATGAGCATTTAGAGGAAACCTTTCCTGATTTGCGCGTCGGCTTGGTTCATGGGCGTATGAAGTCTGCGGAGAAGCAAGCGGTCATGGCTGAATTTAGTGCGGGAGATATTCAGCTTTTAGTCGCAACAACAGTGATTGAAGTTGGTGTGGATGTGCCTAATGCGAGTTTAATGGTTATTGAGCACGCCGAACGCATGGGCTTGAGTCAGTTACATCAATTACGAGGTCGTGTTGGACGAGGGGCTGCTAAAAGCGCTTGTATCCTTATCTATCAATCGCCACTTTCTGAAACTGCGCGTGCTAGATTGAAGATTATTTATGAAAGCTCAGATGGTTTTGAAATTGCACAAGCCGATTTGCATTTACGTGGGCCAGGAGAGTTTCTAGGAATACGTCAAAGTGGAACACCTATGCTTAAAATTGCCGATTTGGAACGTGATGTTGAATTACTTGAAAAAGCGCAGGCTTTGGCTGATCGTTTATTAACAAATTATCCTGAGGCTTCTCAACAACATTTAAATCGTTGGCTCAGCCGCGGCGGTGAGTTGGTTAAGGTTTAAAGTCTAGGGTATTTCAATTGTTATTACTGACTATGCCATAATTCGACCGTGAAAATTCGCACTCAATCCTTATATACCAGAACGCGCTGGCTAAAACAGCCAATGCACAGTGGCGCTTACCGCACTTGGCTGATTGACCGTGGATCTTTAACGCAGCGATTGCAAGCCAAAAGCAAGCATTTTAATGTGCGCGCTTTAAGATTAAATCGTACTAAACCTCAAATTGATGAAGCTAAAATTTTAAAGATTCCTCAGCAACAATCAGCTTTATTGCGTGAAGTCTTGCTGCTCGATCAAGAGCAACCTCTGGTTTTTGCGCATAGTGTGTTACCAGATAAAAGTATGCGTGGTGCTTGGTTAGGTTTGAGTCGTTTAGGTAATAAGCCCTTGGGCGCTGCTTTGTTTTCTGATCCGCAGGTGACTCGAACGCCACTACAATATAAAAAAATTAATAGGCAACACGCCTTATATCGCCGAGCGATTAAACATTTAGAAACCCCGCCTCTTACTTTATGGGCAAGACGTTCAGTTTTTCAGTTGAATTCGGCCTTTAATCGTCATGTGATTATGGTGACGGAAGTATTTCTACCTAATATATTAGAGCCCGACTTAGTGAGTATGGATAAATGATGCTCATCAATCAAAAGCGATTAAGTGCTTACGCACGATTGATGCGCATAGATAAGCCTATTGGTATTTTGTTGTTATTGTGGCCAACCTTGTGGGGGCTTTGGATTGCTTCAGCTGGGCATCCGTCATATTTAAATCTATTTGTTTTTATTGCGGGCACGATATTGATGCGTTCAGCGGGGTGCATCATGAATGATTTGGCAGATCGGAATTTTGATGGGCATGTCACACGCACTGAAAAGCGGCCTTTAGTGGCTGGTGAAGTGACTGTTAAGCAGGCCTTGGCTTTAGCGGCGATAATAAGCTTAGTTTCTTTTGGGCTGGTGTTGTTTTTAAATAGCCTTACTATTTTATTGTCTGTCCCTGCTTTATTGCTTGCAGCTAGCTATCCTTACACTAAACGTTTTTTTGTTTTACCTCAGGCTTATTTGGGGATTGCTTTTGGTTTTGGTATTCCTATGGCCTTTGCCGCCGTGCAAAACGAAGTGCCTTTAGTGGCTTGGTTGATGTTGTTGGCTAATGTTGCTTGGTCATTGGCCTATGACACAGAATACGCAATGGTTGATCGTCCAGATGATTTGAAAATAGGAATTTATTCTTCAGCGATTACTTTTGGACGTTTAGAGGTCGTTGCCATCATGACTTTTTACGGCGTGATGTTAGCTTTACTCGCTTATATAGGCAGTCTGCTTAATTTGGGAATGCCTTACTCAATAGGCCTGATAGTGGCACTAGGCATAGCCATTTACCATTTTTCATTAATCAGGAATCGCCAGCCAGCAAACTGCTTTAAAGCCTTTTTGCATAACAATTGGCTGGGTGCTGTGATTTTTATAGGGATCTTTGCAAATTACCTGATTGAGTAAGGTCGTCATTTATTTGCATAAAAATATAAAAGATTCGTAGATTCCGTTTGACAAGGCCGTGCCGGCTGGCATAAAATCCGCCTCTTGATTTTTTTTGTGATTATTGGCTTACCAATGAAAACCTTTTCAGCTAAAGCGCACGAAGTAAAGCGCGACTGGTTCGTAGTAGATGCTACGGATTTAGTGCTAGGCCGTTTGGCTAGCGAGATTGCCCACCGTTTACGTGGCAAACATAAAACAATTTATACACCGCACGTTGATACTGGCGATTACATTGTTGTAATCAATGCCGACAAGATCAAAGTGACTGGTACTAAAGACTTGAATAAGTTGTACCACCGTCACTCTGGTTATCCAGGCGGTATTTCAACAACGACATTCGGTAAAATGCAAGAGCGTTTCCCAGGCCGTGCTTTGGAAAAGGCTGTTAAAGGCATGCTACCAAAAGGTCCTTTGGGCTATGCAATGTTCCGCAAAATGAAAGTTTATGCTGGCGCTAAACATGACCATGTGGCCCAACAACCACAACCTTTAGTCATCAAAAGCCAAGCTTAAGGAATCGATATGATTGGTAAATATAATTATGGTACTGGCCGTCGTAAAAGCTCAGTAGCTCGTGTGTTCTTAAAAACTGGTAAAGGCAACATCATTGTTAATGACAAGCCTGCTGACGTTTATTTCTCACGTGTAACTTCACGTATGATTTTGCGTCAACCACTTGCTTTGACAAATAACGAATCTAGCTTCGACATCATGGTAAACGTAGTAGGCGGTGGAGAGTCTGGCCAAGCTGGCGCAGTTCGTCATGGTATTACTCGTGCTTTGATCGATTACGATGCAGCATTGAAGAGTGCTTTATCACACGCTGGTTTTGTAACTCGCGATGCTCGTGAAGTTGAACGTAAAAAAGTTGGTTTACGTAAAGCGCGTCGTCGTAAACAATTCTCTAAACGTTAATCTATTAGCGTTAAGCAAAAAAAGCCGCGTAATTGCGGCTTTTTTGTTTTGTGCCGTAGCTTTTTGTTACTATGCTGTTTGATGGCTATTGGAATAGTCAAATGAATTTTAAGAATGGTTTTTAAAATGGATAAAATCAAAGTAGGAATCGTTGGCGGCACCGGTTATACCGGCGTTGAATTGCTACGGTTGTTAGCCATACATCCGAATGTCGAGTTGAGTGTAATTACTTCGCGTGGCGAAGCTGGAATGGCCGTTGCCGAGATGTTTCCTAGTTTACGCGGGTACGTCAATCTAAAGTTCTCAGATCCTGCTCAAGTTGATTTAAGTGGCTGTGACGTGGTGTTCTTTGCGACACCTAACGGCATTGCCATGCAACAAGCTAGAGAGTTACTTGCTAAGGGTGTTAGAGTCATTGATCTTGCGGCTGATTTTAGAATTAAAGATATTCCAACTTGGGAAAAATGGTACGGCATGACGCATGCTTGCCCAGAGTTGGTGTCCGAAGCGGTATATGGACTCCCGGAAATTAATCGGGTAGCGATTGCCAAAGCAAAGTTGGTTGCCAATCCTGGATGTTATCCAACAGCTGTTCAGCTCGGTTTTATGCCACTACTTGAAGCTGGTGTAATCGACCCCACATATCTGATAGCGGATGCGAAGTCTGGCGTGAGTGGCGCTGGGCGAAAAGCCGAAGTTCATGCCTTATTGGCGGAAGCTGGTGATAATTTTAAAGCTTATGGTGTCGCTGGACATCGGCATTTGCCAGAAATCAGCCAAGGGTTGACTGCAATGGCGAATAAGCAAGTTGGTTTAACTTTTACGCCGCACTTGTTGCCAATGATCAGAGGTATCCACGCAACGTTGTATGCAAAGCTAACAAAGCAGGTTGATTTGCAAAAATTGTTTGAAGATAGATATCTAAATGAACATTTTGTGGATGTATTGCCTAAAGGTAGCCATCCAGAAACTCGTTCAGTGAGGGGTTCAAATCATTGTCGGATTGCCGTTCATCAACCGCAAGGCGGAGATACAGTTGTGATTCTGTCAGTGATTGATAACTTGGTAAAAGGCGCAGCCGGTCAAGCTTTGCAGAATATGAATATTATGTTTGGTTTGTTTGAAATGACAGGTTTGAATGTGGTGCCTTTGTTACCATAGTTAAATATGCAGCTTTTCTGATATAGTGGAGCAATAAACTCAAGTATTTGGGTAAAAGAATTGAGTAATTATTAAGGAGTCCAAAATGAACGCAGTGACTGAAATGCCAAGCCCTCTTATCTTTACAGATAATGCGGCAAAAAAAGTGAAAGAATTGATTGAAGAAGAAGGCTCGCCTGATTTGAAATTGCGAGTATTCGTAAGCGGTGGTGGTTGTTCTGGTTTTCAATATGGCTTCACTTTTGAAGAAACAGTGAATGAAGATGACACGCAAGTTGAGCGTGATTCAGTGACATTGCTAATTGATCCAATGAGTTTGCAATATTTGATGGGTGCTGAG
>JBEIDM010000034.1:0-10140 GCA_040383445.1 Candidatus Methylopumilus sp.
CACTCATTTGATTTACTTACGCATTGCTTTTTCTGATGGCGTCATCGCCTCGATGTAAGCAGGGCGAGAGAAAATTCGTTCAGCGTACTTCAACAATGGCGCAGCTTGCTTAGGCAATTCAATACCATAATGTCCTAAACGCCAAAGCAAGGGCGCAATTGCAACATCCAACATAGAAAACTCGTCACCCAAGATATATTCTTGCTTGGTGAATAAAGGAACGATCTGAGTTAAATTGTCACGTATAGTTGTTCGCGCTTTGTCAGCCAACTTTTGATTATCTGACTCAAGATCAGCAATATGATTAAAAAGCTGCTCTTCAAAATTGTGTAAAAACAAACGTGCTCTAGCGCGCATAACAGGATCTGCAGGCATTAGCTGCGGATGCGGAAAACGCTCATCAATATACTCATTAATGATGTTCGCTTGTTCCAAAACCAAATCACGCTCAACCAAAACTGGCACAGTGTTATGTGGATTAATCACAGCAAGATCCTCTGGCTTATTAGCAAGATCTACATCAATCACTTGAAAGTCCATGCCTTTCTCAAATAACACAATACGACAGCGATGGCTGTATGGATCGGTAGTACCTGAATAAAGTGTCATCATAATATTTGTTCCCCGCCTACAAAAAAGCAAAGCGGAAAGCCTGAAAGCCAGACCTTCCGCTTACTTGTTATTTTTAGTGTATGTCTTTCCAGAATTCTTTTTTCAATGCATATGTCAAACCAAACAACAATCCCAAGAATGCTAATACTAGCAAACCAAGATGTTTGTCACGTTCTTTAAAAGGCTCAGCCATGAATACCAAATAATTAACCAAATCAGCCACCATCAAATTGTACTCTGCTGGAGACATCGTGCCTGGCTTATCTAATACCAAAACATGCTCTTCGGTTGACTCGTTTACCTTAAGCACTTGCTGACCTTGCAATTCCCACAAAACATGCGGCATCGCAACTTTGTCATAGACAGTGTTATTCCAGCCGGTTGGTCGAGTGTCATCACGATAGAACCCACGCAAATAACTATATAACCAATCAGCGCCTCTTGCTCGTGCTTCAACAGAAAGATCTGGCGGCGTTGCGCCGAACCAAGCTTTAGCATCAGCTTTGGGCATAGCAACAGTCATTGTGTCGCCAACCTTGTCACCAGCGAACAATAGATTCGCCTTGATTTGCGTATCAGTCAAACCAATATCTTGCAAACGGTTATATCGCATGTATGAGGCGCTATGACAATTCAAGCAATAGTTAACAAAAGTCTTTGCGCCCCTTTGTAAAGACACCTGATTGCTTGGATCGATTGGAGCATGGTCTAGCTTTACATGCTCATTGGCAAATGCTGCCATAGGCAACAAGAAAGCTAGGACAAATAAAATTTTGCTTTTCATTATGCTGTCACCCTTTCCGGTACTTTCTTAGTTTTATCTTTCTTGGAGTACCAAGGCATCAACACAAAGAATGCGAAGTAAACCAAACTGAATATACGCGCCACTACAGTCGCGCGATCTGCTCCGCCGACAATAATTGTGCCCGCATCGAACTGACCCCAAACATTTGATGGCTCAGTGCCTAAGTATCCTAGAATCAAGAAACTCACCACGAAAGCAGCTAACCATGACTTATACAGATTGCCGCGATAACGAATCGATTTAACTGGACTGCGATCCAACCAAGGCAATAATGCAAAAATCACCACTGAAAGACCCATCGCAGCAACGCCAGGGAATTGCGAATTCAAGATTGGCGGCACAGCACGCAAGATTGAATAGTAAGGTGTGAAATACCAAACTGGCGCAATATGCGCTGGCGTTTTTAATGGATCGGCAGGAATGAAGTTATTCGCTTCCAAGAAATATCCGCCCATTTCTGGCGCAAAGAAAATAATCGCAGTAAACACAATCAAGAATACTGAAACACCAACCAAATCCTTCACCGTGTAGTAAGGGTGGAATGGAATACCATCTAAAGGGATTTTAGTTTTAGGATCTTTTTTCTTTTTAATCTCAATGCCGTCTGGATTATTAGAGCCAACTCCATGCAAGGCAATTAAGTGGGCAACAACCAAACCAAGTAAAACTAAAGGCAAAGCGATTACATGGAACGCAAAGAAACGATTAAGCGTTGCATCTGAAACGGTGTAATCACCACGCAACCATAATGAAATATCCGGGCCAATAAATGGAATAGATGTGAACAAGTTAATAATCACTTGAGCACCCCAGAATGACATCTGACCCCAAGGTAATAGATAACCAAAGAAAGCTTCACCCATTAACACAAGGAAAATGCCAACGCCAAAAAGCCAAATCAACTCACGTGGTGCACGATATGAACCATAAATTAAACCACGGAACATATGTAAATAAACTACAACGAAGAACATAGAAGCGCCAGTGGAGTGCATATAGCGAATTAAACGACCCCATGACACATCACGCATAATGTATTCAACAGAAGCAAAAGCCAATGAAGCTTCAGGCTTGTAGTTCATCGTTAAAAAGATACCCGTTACAATTTGTATCACCAAAACCAGCAAAGCTAAACCACCAAAGAAATACCAAAAGTTAAAATTCTTAGGGGCGTAATATTCTGTCAAGTGGTTCTTAGTAAATGATGAAAGAGGGAAGCGCTCATCAACCCAACTGATCAAATTGCCAACCATGCTTTTATTATCGCTAGCCATTATGCAGCTCCTTTGCCGTCTTCACCGATTAGCAAAATAGAATCGCTGAGATATTTGTGTGGTGGCACCACTAAGTTAATAGGTGCTGGCGAACCCTTGAAAACACGGCCAGCCAAGTCAAATTTAGAACCGTGACATGGACAGAAGAAACCACCCGGCCATTCAGCGCCCATATCGGCACCCGTTTGTAATTTTGGAGAAGGAGAGCAACCTAAGTGGGTGCAGATACCAACCAACACCATAATATTTGGCTTAATAGCACGCGCCGCGTTATTACAGTAATCAGGCTGCTGACTTACCACTTCAAGCTTTGGATCAGAAAGGCTAGCATCATGCTTAGAAAGTGTATCCAACATTTCTTTATTGCGATTCACAATCCAAACTGGCTTACCACGCCACTCAACAGTAATCATCGAACCAGGTTCAATTTTACTAATATCAGCTTCTACTGGAGCACCCGCAGCTTTTGCACGTTCACTAGGCAACATACTTGTTACAAAAGGAACTGCAACTGTAGCAACTGCAGCACCCCCAACAACAGAAGTTGCGGCAATTAGAAACTTACGTTTACTTTGATCTACTTCCTGATTCGCCATCACATGTCCTTAAATTAAATCTCAACCACATTGACGCATTAAACTTAGCTCGTCATTTTACAACTTCCGACAAAAAACTTAAACCCTTGAATCCGTTATTTATCAAGCGCAATAGAATTAAATACCTCAATCCACAAACTAAACAGGATTATGAATATCGATAAACTCGTGAGAAATTGAAAAGTGGAAAGCGAGATGATCACCTAAGGCATTAACCCCATAGCGCTCGGTTGCATGATGACCCGCAGCCATATAAGCAACGCCTGACTCTTGTGCAAGATGATATGTTTGCTCGGAAATTTCACCGCTAATAAATAAATCAACACCCAAATTAATTGCGTCTTGCATATAAGACTGAGCTCCACCTGTACACCAAGCAACTCGTTTAATTTGCTTATTATCAGCACCAATCACCATAGGGGTTCTATTTAATTGCAAATCAACAAATTGCGAAAAGTCCCCAAGCAGACGGGCTTCCGGCAAAGTACCATAAGCCAAAATATTCTGATTGCCAGCCCAAGCCTCTAAATTCAAACCAAGTCTATTGGCTAACTGTGCGTTATTACCCAATTTGGGATGGGCATCTAAGGGGAGATGATAAGCCAGCAAACTGATGTTGTTATCCAGCAGAAATTTAATTCTCTTTTGCTTGATGCCAACAATACAGGGATCTTCATTTTTCCAAAAGAACCCATGATGAACCAATACTGCATCAGCTCCGGCATCTGCTGCTGCTTGCAGAAAATCCATACTTGCAGTCACGCCGCTTACAATTTTAAGGACATCAGGGCAACCTTGAATTTGTAAACCATTTGGGCAGTAATCCGAAAAACGCTCGGGCTGCAAAATTTCCTGTATGTAACTTACTAGCCGACTCAATTCCATTGAATGGACTCCTAATTAGAAATATCTCAAAAAATATTTAAACTCTTTTAATTCTTAGGCTGAACAAATTTAGATGCCAATACGCCAGCTTCATAAAGCAAACACAATGGCACTGCTAGCATGACTTGAGAGATAACATCTGGAGGAGTCAAAATTGCTCCTACAATGAAGGCACCAACAATCACATAAGGACGAGCTTCTTTAAGTGCTTCAACTTTAACAAGATTAAATTTCACTAAAATTAGTACTGCAATTGGCACTTCAAAAGCCAATCCAAAAGAAACAAACATTGTGGTTACAAAATCGAGATAACTCCCAATATCCGTCATCACAGAAACGCCTATTGGTGCCGATGTCGCAATAAACCCAAACAAAACTGGAAATACTAAGAAATAGGCAAATGCCATACCCATTAAAAATAGCAAGGTACTTACTATGACCAAGGGACCAATAAACCTTCTTTCATGAGCATAAAGCCCCGGAGCAACGAAAGCCCAAACTTGGTACAAGGTATAAGGTAGAGAAGCCACGATAGCAACTAAAGTGGATACTTTCATTGGCACCAAGAAAGGTGTCGTGACTTCAGTTGCAATCATATGCGTGCCGACTGGCATCTGGCTCAGCAATGGCTGTGCTAGCCAAGTATATAACTCATTTGAGAAAGGCAAGAAGGCCAGAATTGAAACAACCAATCCGATCACAATCTTAAGCAATCGACTACGAAGTTCTAACAAATGAACAATAAAGGTTTCAGTGACGCTCATGAAATAGACTTAATTCTTTTAGAAGAGCGCGTCACTTTTTTACAACTTTTTCATCTGCCTTCGCTTGAACTGGAAGAGCGGACTGTTGAATTTCTAAAGAGTGAATTTGTTGAGTATGAATTTCTTGCTGTAATTTTTTCAAATCCTCGAGCTGCATTTCTCGCTCAACCTCACCTTTAACCGTGGCAACATAATTACGCATACGACCAACTAAAGCACCAAGGGTTCGAGCAACTTTAGGCAGTCTTTCAGGCCCTATGACGACCAACGCCACTACAGCAATTAGAACGAGCTCCGAGAATCCAACATCAAACATTATCGTTTAGTATTAGGCTTACGAACTGTTTTCTTTACAGCTTTAACTTCTATCGTTTTAGTCTGCGAATCAGACTCAAGTGTCTCGACTGAATGATTTCCATTCATCGCATCTTTAAAATTTTTAATTGCAGAACCTAAGTCACCGCCAATATTTCTGAGTCTTTTTGTCCCAAATACAACAAGCGCAATTACCAAAATAATAATTAACTCTTTAAATCCCATAAAGCCTCCCAATTAAGTTCTAGGTAAAACAGCACTGCCACCAAAAACATGTATATGCAAATGGAACACCTCTTGACCACCTTCTCGGCCAGTATTAATCATCGTTCTAAACCCTTTCAGGCCAAGCTGCAAAGCTAATTTAGGCGCCATCAATAAAGCTTTTCCAAGTAAATCTTGATGAGTAACCTCTGTACTTAAAAGACTTTCGACATGCGCTTTTGGAACAATTAAAAAATGGACTGGCGCAATCGGCTTGATGTCATGAAAAACAATAAAGTCATTATCTTCAAAGACTTTATTCGAAGGAATTTCACCCTTAGCAATTTTGCAAAAAATACAATCTGCGCTCATTTAAATTCCCTAAATTAGACTCAGTCTTTTGGACGTGATGCTTTTTCTTCAATGCCCGACAAGCCTTCGCGCCTTGCCAGTTCTTCCAATACATCCTGAGCTGAAAGGCCGGCTTTTGCCAACATCACCATCGTATGAAACCATAAATCAGCGGTCTCATAAATCAAATCTTCCTGGCTGCCATCTTTTGCAGCAATAATTGTTTCAGCCGCTTCCTCACCAACTTTCTTGAGGATGCTATTCATGCCTTTATGATACAACTTCGCAACATAAGAAGTCTGAGGATCAGCGTTTTTACGCTCCTCTAATAATGCAGTTAACCTCTGAAATATTTCATTCATGTTTATAAATATCCTCTGGATTTTTAAGCACCGGCTTATCAATCAGCCAATCCCCATTTTCCAATTTCTGGAAAAAACAATCGTGACGTCCAGTATGACAGGCAATTCCACCCATCTGTTCAACTGTCATCAAAATCACATCTTCATCGCAATCCAACCTAATCTCATGCACCTTCTGTACGTGTCCAGATTCCTCACCTTTGTGCCACAACTTCTGACGTGATCGTGACCAATAAACAGCATGGCCTGTTTCAACCGTAAGCGCCAATGCCTCACGATTCATGAATGCAAACATTAATACTTTGCCTGTACTTTGCTCTTGAGCAATCACCGGTACCAAACCATCAGTCCAATTAACTTTATCTAACCAGCTCATAAGCGCACCTCGATACCATGATCACGCATGTATTCCTTAGCCTCACGAACAGTATATTCACCATAGTGAAAAATACTTGCCGCAAGCACAGCATCAGCTCCACCGATTTTTACGCCATCAACTAAATGCTGTAAATTACCTACACCACCAGAAGCAATGATTGGCACGTCTACGGCATCACTAATCGCCTTATTAAGGCCTAAGTTAAATCCAATCTTTGTACCGTCTCTATCCATGCTGGTCACAAGCAACTCTCCGGCACCTAAGCCGACCATTTTTCTAGCCCACTCAACTGCATCAATACCCGTTTCTTTGCGACCACCATGGGTAAATACTTCCCATCTTTGCTGGCCAGATGCATCCACGCCCACCTGCTTGGCATCAATTGCCACAACAATACATTGCGACCCATAACGATCAGATGCGTCGGCAACTAACTGAGGGTTAATGACTGCTGAGGTATTAATACTGACTTTATCAGCACCTGCATTCAGCAAACGTCTTACATCCTCAACTTCACGTACGCCACCACCCACAGTTAATGGAATAAAAACTTGCGAAGCTACTTCTTCGATATGTGCAAAATCAGTCCGCGATTATCTGAGCTAGCCGTAATATCCAGAAAAGTTAACTCATCCGCGCCTTGCTCATCATATCGACGTGCAATTTCAACAGGGTCTCCTGCATCTCGCAATTCTAAAAAATTAACTCCCTTTACAACGCGACCATCAGTCACGTCTAAACAGGGAATGATACGCTTAGCTAGCATTAGCCGTTCAACTCATCAGCAAGTGCTTGGGCAGCAGAAAAATTAAGCGTGCCCTCATAAATGGCACGACCAGTAATCGCGCCCATGATGCCTTCATTTTCAACAGCACAAAGCTTACGGACATCGTCCAAATCAGTAATTCCACCACTCGCGATGACTGGAATGCGCAAGGCCTGAGCTAAAGCAACAGTCGCCTCAATATTAACGCCGCTCAACATACCGTCTCGGCCAATATCGGTATAAACGATTGCCTCTACACCATAATCTTCAAACTTTTTCGCCAAATCAATGACGTCATGACCTGTTAATTTAGACCATCCATCAACAGCTACTTTGCCATCTTTAGCATCTAAACCAACCATAATTTGACCAGGGAACGCATCACAAGCTTCATGTAAAAAGCCAGGGTTTTTTACCGCAGCTGTACCAATAATCACATAATCAATACCGTTATCAAGATATCGTTCGATTGTTTCTAAATCACGGATACCCCCACCCAATTGAATAGGAATTTCGCCGCCACAAGCCTGAACAATTGCTTTGATAGCGCCTTCATTTACAGGCTTGCCCGCAAAAGCACCATTGAGATCTACAAGATGCAAACGTTTGCCACCTTGATCGACCCAATGTCTTGCCATAGCACCAGGGTCTTCAGAAAAGACCGTAGCGTCTTCCATCAATCCTTGTTTCAATCGAACACAGTGACCGTCTTTTAAATCAATAGCTGGGATAATTAACATAATTTTTTAGGGATGTTTTAATAAAATTAAAAAAATAAACTTTAAGCCTGGCCATTCCACTGAACAAAATTAGCAAGTAACTGCAATCCTGCATGCTGACTTTTTTCAGGATGAAATTGCACAGCAAAAATATTTCGATGTGCAATCGCACCAGTAAATCGCTTTGGATATTCGGTAACGCCAGCGATTAAATTCTCATCTTGTGGCTGTACATAATAACTATGCACATAATAAAAGCGCTCGCCATCTGCAATATCATTCCACATAGGATGAGCTTGAGTTTGGTAAACCTGATTCCAACCCATATGAGGCACTTTAAGTTTATTACCAGTCTCATCGTGCATTTCATTAGCAGAGAAGCGCTTCACATTACCGCTCAAGATACCAAGTCCAGCGGCATCGCCCTCTTCAGAATGCTCAAACAAAAGCTGCAAACCAATACAAATGCCAAGAAAAGGCTTCGTTGCAGCTGCATCAACTATTGCATCACGCAAACCTCTTGATTCCAACTCGCGCATACAATCCGGCATTGCACCTTGGCCAGGAAATACAACTTGGGAGGCTTGCTTAATATCTGCGGGCCGGCTTGTCACAACCACATTTTTATTCGGAGCCACATGCTCCAAGGCTTTGGAAACTGAGCGCAAATTACCCATTCCATAATCAACTACAGCGATATCAATCATGATATTTTTCTGAATTCCATGCCGTTCGATTTCTCATCCATGCAATACTAGGGATGAGAAATTCAAATTAAGCTTATAAAGACCCTTTGGTCGAAGGCATGATTCCTGCCATGCGAGTATCAAGCTCTGTCGCCATACGTAAAGCGCGACCAAAAGCTTTAAAAATTGTTTCTGCTTGATGATGCGCGTTTTCGCCACGCAAATTATCAATATGCAAGGTCACCAAAGCGTGATTAACAAACCCTTGGAAAAACTCGTGAATTAAATCCACATCAAATTCACCGATTTGGGCACGTTTAAATTCCACGCCAAATTCCATGCCAGGACGACCTGACAAATCCAACACAACACGTGACAATGCTTCATCTAAAGGCACGTATGCATGGCCGTAGCGACGCACACCTTTTTTATCACCAATCGCTTTTGCAAAAGCTTGGCCTAATGTAATACCTATATCCTCAACAGTATGGTGGGCATCAATATGCAAATCACCTGTTGCTTCGACATGAATATCCATCATCCCATGTCTAGCAATTTGATCAATCATGTGATCAAGAAAGCCTAGGCCAGAGGAAAGTTTTGACACGCCAGTGCCATCAAGATTGATAGAAACCTTAATTTGGGTTTCAAGAGTATTGCGACTAACTTCAGCAGTGCGCATAAGAATATGTGTGCTTTCTAAATATTACAAATAAAAACCGCCGCAAAACGTTTTAAATTGTTCTGCAGCGGTTTATCAGTGTTTTATTACCTGATTGGCTAAATATTAGCTAAACAAGCTTTTCAACCAACCGAACAAGCCACCGCTTGATTTGCCACCATGTGCGATTGCAGTGATTTCTGCAGCAGAAGCAGCAGGATCAGCAGCGCCGTAGATTGCAGCACCAGCAACAATAATTGTTGCGCCAGCATCACGCACTTGTGCAGTTGTAGCAGCTTTAACACCACCAGCTACAGAAATGTCTAAACCTAAGTTCAAACCAGCAACCATTGCCAAGTCAACGAATGGTGTTTGGCCAGCAGCTTGTTGGTCAAGACCAGTGTGAACGCCAATGATGTGTGCGCCTAATTTAGCAACTTCTTGTGTACGTGCTTTTTTGTTAGCAACGTTGATCAAGTCAACTTGAGCTTTTTTACCATATTTATTAGCAGCGTCAATTACGCCTTTAATAGTACCGATATCAGCTGTACCCAAAACCGTACAAATATCAGCACCAGCTTTGTAGAATGGCTCAGCTTCGTAAAAACCAGCATCCATTGTTTTCAAATCAACTAAGATTTTGTTTTTTGGAAATTTTTTACGTAATGTTTCAAGCAATTTGATACCGTTGTGCTTAATGCATGGTGTACCAATTTCAAGAATATCAACATGCGGTGCTACTTTTGCAGCAAGCGCTACTG
>JBEIDM010000035.1:0-10091 GCA_040383445.1 Candidatus Methylopumilus sp.
TATTACTCCAGTTGATCCAAGAGACTGGGAACTCATTAACAAATTACTGTAGCAATAAAAAAAGCCCCAAATCTGGGGCTTTTTTTATTTACAAACGAAAATCGAATTTAAGGCTTATCTAAACTACCCATCGATTTTGGATACGTAATAACACCCCAAGGCATTTCTTTATCAGCAATGGCCTTAGTTTTTTCTAGCTTCTCAACATCAATCACCATTACCGCATCTGATTTACCGCAAGCCAACAAAATTTCTTTATCATCTGGTGTGAAGCTGAAATGCCAACAACGATTGCCCGTTGGAATATCTTTAATTTTCTCAAAAGTTTTTGCATCATAAACTTGCATCGCTTTTTCTTTAGAGCTTGCCACATAGATGCGATCACCATTTCGGTCAAAAGAAATACCGTATGGAGATTGACCCGTTTCTACAGTTCGCATCACTTTGAAGTTTTTATCAAGCACAATAAATTTATTGCCGTACTCTAATGTTGAAACATAGTAAGTGCCATCTGGAGATACTTTAATCCCGCGTGGACGATCGCCATATTCTTTAGTGGAAATCGATTTAAGTAATTTACCCGTCGCTAGATTGTGAACAGTGATCGTGTTATCAGCTTCATTGGTAATGATTAATTTCTTACCATCTTTAGAAAACTCAATCCCTTCAGTTTCTGGTCCACCTACAATCTCACGAATCTTTTTACCTTTTTTGAGATCAACCACTGCAATACGTGCAGGGATTTTTTCATCATCATCGTCATCTTCTTTGGCAGCTTCGCCTGGCTTAGGTGGCGGGCCACCCTTTGAGCTAGGCTCGGTCGAGACAAAAACAAATCCCTTATGCACACGAACGAACTCAGGATTCTTACCTACTTTGATGTGTTTAATAAGATTGCCGCTGACTCGATCAATGACAGAGATATTGTCATCATCTTTATTTGCTGTAATAAGGTACTTACCATCCTCAGTTACACCAATACCACGAGGACTTTTTGCTTGAATATCAATATTTCCAGTTGCCTCAAGCGTATCTAAATCAATGACGGTAATACCACCATCTTGATTAGACACATAAGCATTTCCTCGCTCACCAGCATAAGTGAGTGTGCTTAATAATCCTAGAAACAAACCCAGCAACATATTCGTTTTTTTCATCGATTTACTTTCTATTATTTAGTTTTATAGGTGAATCTTTAATTACAAATTTTAGTCTACTTTTAAAGCTTAAAAGTTCTATGCATTAGCATATCGGGAGCTTTTCCTGATCCGTTTTATTATCCAAGAAACAATTGATATGCGGGATTATTACTTTCATCCCAGTAAGGATAACCAAGCTGTTCTAAGAATTTTGTAAAAGCAGCTCTATCTTCTGGTGGCACTTGCATACCCACTAATACACGGCCATAGTCGGCTCCATGATTACGATAATGGAACAAGCTAATATTCCAATCATGTCCCATCGTATCTAAGAAATTCATGAGCGCACCTGGCTTTTCAGGAAACTCAAATCGATATAGCACTTCATTTTTCGCTTGCGGCGCGTGGCCTCCAACCAAATGGCGTAAGTGTAGTTTTGCAACCTCGTTATCTGTTAAATCTAAAGCTGGCAAATCGTGTGCTTGAAGCATCTCAACTAGCGCTGTTGCCTGCTGAGCATTACTCATCGCAATACCTACAAAAATATGTGCAAACTTTGGATCTGAATAACGGTAATTAAATTCAGTAATACTGCGCCCACTTAATAAGCGACAGAAAGTTTTGAATGAGCCTGGCTTTTCTGGAATCGTCACCGCTAAAACAGCCTCACGCTTCTCACCAATCTCCGCACGCTCTGCCACAAAACGTAAGCGATCAAAATTCATGTTGGCGCCAGAGGCAATCCCAACGAATGTTTTGCCATGTACGTTATTACGCTTGATATATTCTTTCATGCCAGCAACAGCAAGTGCACCAGCAGGCTCTAAAATAGAGCGTGTATCTTCAAACACATCTTTAATCCCAGCGCAGATTGCATCGTTGTCGACCAAAATCATTTCATCAACGTATTCTTGGCATAACTTAAAAGTATGCTCACCAACCTGCTTAACTGCTGCGCCGTCCGCAAACAAACCAACCTGATCCAACATTAGACGCTTACCTGCTTTGAGTGATTGGGTCATTGCATCTGCATCATTGGCCTCTACACCAATGACTTTAATTTCTGGGCGTAGTGCTTTTACATAAGCAGCAATTCCTGCAAGTAAGCCGCCCCCGCCAACGCAACAGAATATAGCTTCAATAGGCTCTGGATGTTCATTCAAAATCTCCATCGCAATCGTACCCTGCCCAGCAATCACTTCAGGATCATCATAAGGATGAACGAAGGTTAAGCCCTCGGATTTTTCTAGCTCTAATGCATGCAAATAAGCATCTGAATAGGAATCGCCAAATAAAACCACCTCACCGCCACGACTTTTGACTGCATTGACTTTAATTTGCGGGGTGGTGGTTGGCATGACAATGACGGCGCGACAGCCTAATTTTTGAGCAGATAGGGCAACACCCTGGGCATGATTGCCAGCAGAGGCTGCAATCACACCGCGGGCAAGCGCCTCTTTAGAAAGGTGCGCCATCATGTTATATGCGCCACGTATTTTGAAAGAAAATACAGGCTGCATATCCTCACGTTTCAACAAAACTCTGTTGTCTAAACGCGCTGATAAAATAGGCTGAAACTCTAGCGGCGTTTTTTTAGCAACGTCGTAGACATTCGCTGCACGAATTTTTTCTAGATAGTCGTTTTTCATTCAGTCTGGCAAAGTGTATTATTGAGGGTAGCTTGTAATTATAAAGAAAACGCATGATTAAAGAATTTAATTATGCAAATTGAAGGATAAATCGAACATGGCAACGCAAGACGAATTAAAACAACAGGTCGCACAAGCGGCTGTTTCTTATGTTAAAGGCGGTATTATTGGGGTGGGCACAGGCTCAACTGCTAATTTTTTCATTGATGAACTCGCAAAAGTTAAATCAAAAATTGATGGTGCAGTAGCAAGCTCCGAAGCGACTGCTCAACGCCTTCGTGCACACGGCATTGAAGTATTTGATTTAAACTCTGTAGATGGCATGGAAATTTATGTAGATGGCGCTGATGAAATTACAGAACATCTTCACATGTTAAAAGGCGGTGGCGGTGCACTAACACGTGAAAAAATCGTAGCGGCTTGCGCGAAAAGCTTTATTTGTATTTGTGATGCAAGCAAATATGTCCCAGTATTAGGTAAATTTCCACTGCCTGTAGAAGTGCTGCCAATGGCGCGCAGTCATGTTGCACGTGAACTTGTTAAATTAGGTGGGCAACCTAAATTACGTGATTTCACGACAGATAATGGTAATGTCATTTTGGATGTTCATGGTTTAACAATCAGCAATCCTGTTGAGATGGAAGCAAAAATCAATCAAATCGTTGGCGTCGTTACCAATGGTTTATTTGCAGCACGTCCAGCAGATGTTCTTTTATTAGCAACCGCTGAAGGTGTTAAAACCTATAAACGTTAATTTAATTTTTTGTGGCTTTTACATAAAACTGTCACAAAAAAAGATTAATCTATAAGATTCGGGTAAATGCCTTTAATGGCATGCTTTATTAAACAAGGATATTTTCAATGCAATCTGAACACATTTTTAAGCAATATGATGCTGAACTAGAAACAGTTCGTTCAAAGGTACTTGAAATGGGCGGCTTGGTTGAGCAGCAAATTGTCAATGCATTAGAGTCGTTGGTTAGCGTCAACCCAAAACTTGCTGCAGAAGTGATGGAAGCCGATCGCCGTGTAAATGAACTTGAAGTGCAAGTTGATGAGGACTGCAGCCACATTATTGCGCGTCGTCAACCAGCAGCTGGTGACTTACGTATGATCATGATGGTGGTTAAAACCATTACCGACCTTGAACGTATTGGCGATGAAGCAACAAAAATTGCACGCGTTGCTCAAAAAATTTACGAATCAGATCGTATGTACAAACCTCGCTTTAACGAAATCAACACGATGGTTAGCTTAGTGCGTGAAATGTTGCGTACATCGTTAGATGCGTTTGCCCGCTTAGATGTGACGAAAACTGTTGATGTTGCACGTCAAGATGAGCAAGTCGACGAACAGTTCCGTGCAGCGATGCGCCAGTTAATTACTTTTATGCTAGAAGATCCACGTACGATTTCAATGTCACTCGAAGTACTATTTGTGGCAAAAGCGATTGAGCGTATTGGTGATCATGCTAAAAATATCGCTGAGTATGTTGTTTACATGGTTAAGGGCAAGGATGTACGTCATACCACCGTTGATGAAATGGAACGTGAAGCCCTCGCGCCTTGAAATGCATTTTGAGTAATAAAAAAGGGTGATCAAATTGATCACCCTTTTTTATTTTTTACCAATTAAGGTTTTTCTGGAATATATCCACTCGCCTTATCAGCGCCTTCACCAAAGAAGTAAGCCTCGGTTTGTTGTGTTAAATACTTACGTGCATCCGGATCAGCAAGGCTTAAACGATTTTCGTTCACCAGCATCGTTTGCTGCTTAAGCCAGCCAGCCCAAGCCTCTTTAGAAACATTTTCATAAATGCGTTTGCCAAGTTCGCCTGGGTAAGGAGGAAAGTCCATGCCATCCGCTTCTTTGCCTAATTTGATGCAATTTACTATACGTGCCATATTAATCTCTTAACTTCGTTAATGACTTAAAGTGTTTATGATAGCTCAAGCGCAGGATGACTGCACCTGAGTATCTATAAAACGATCAATTAAAACTCTGTTCTCAGCCCAATAAGCAATGAGCGACCACCCATCGGGGCAATCTCTTTTAAGAATGAACTATGGTCACGAATTTCTTGGTCCAGTAAGTTTCTGGCTTTTGCAAATAGCTCAAGACCGTAAGTGCCTCCTAAGCGATAAGTTGCTGTGGCGTTCACCATGGTGTAAGCGTCTGTTGAAAACTCCTCAGCATCGGTACGATTTTGTTTGAAGCCGTGCAATACATCAAGACGCGCACCAATTTGATTAAATTTATAATCAAACCCAAAACCTAAACGCATCGGTGAGATTCGCGGTACAGGATTGCCAGTATCAGAATTGGTTGCCCTGACATAATCACCACGAAGCGTTAAGTCTAAATCGCCTGCACCCTCATAAACTCTGAATCGCCCATCGGCCTCCATACCTCTAAAAGTGACTTTGTCACCACGGAATTCAGCTTTAGCTGTGTCATAAGGCCCATCATTAGGAGCATCAGCTTCAGTTTCACCATGTTCATTGACCAAATCGCCAGTTCTGTAAAGATTAATAAAATTCTGAAAACGGGGTATAGTATGCACTCACATTGAAAGAGTTCTTAGCATCTTTCCATCTTAACTGCGCATCCATTCCATTTGAGCGTTCTTTTTTAAGATCAGCATTGCCTTCTTCGTAAAGCCTAGTCGCGTGATGCTTACCATAGACAAACAGTTCATTAGCTGTTGGCGCCCGTTCTGTATGGGTTAAATTACTGCCAATACTCCAATTATCGTCGAGCTTAAATAAAGCACCGCCTGATAGGTTTGCGGTATTAAAGTGCTTGGAAGTCGGATCGCCGAAATGAAATTCACCTGGACTTTCTTCCTCTCCACCACCGCCAGAACGCACATTAATTTTATCTACGCGGCCACCTGCGCTTAACTTCAAGCGATCTAATGGCAGTTCTTCATACAAATAAATCCCTCTGCGCGTGGTCCGTGTGGATGGTAACAATGAATGTCCGTGATCTCCCAAACCTAAAGATTTCAATTTAGTATTTTCAAATTGGAAACCGATAACACCAGACATATCACCTATCTTTTGATGGGCAGCTTCTAAAGTACCTTCAACCCCACTGTTTAAATAACGTGTTGCAGGATCAGCATTTTCAAATTCAGTGTGGCGATAATCAGTATGCGCCATTCTAAATTTAATACGCTCAACAAATGTACCCAGCTCACGTATCTCTGAAGAGAGCTCAGTGCGTTGAGTCAGCATGTCCATATTAATCATTTCTTCACCACCGGTGGGAACACCATATTTACTTGCGGCCGTTGAAACTGAAACACCGATATGGCCTTTATCGAAGGTTAAGGAAGCACCAAATGCACCACCATGACTTTCGGCACCTGTATTTAATACGCGACCTTTTCGAGTTCTTGTACCTTGACCATCTGCCTCTCCGCGTCTTGTGATTGCATACCCTGGAATACTTAAGTCCTCTGTCTTACGTTGATAAGCATCGGCGTGCAGTGCAAAAGTACCATTACCAACATCGATAACAGCAACACCACCTTTTTCACGATCCGCTCCACCAAATCTAATTTCACCCCGACCGGTTGCACCATTCACAGGTTCTTTTGGAATGCGATGATCGATGACGTTGACCACACCACCAATGGCGCCTGCACCATATAAGACTGTGGCAGGTCCACGAATTACCTCAATTTGTTCGGCAATGAAAGGATCAGCACCAACAGCATGATCTGGACTTAATGCAGAAGCATCTAATAAACCCACACCATTTTGCATGATACGTACTCGATCTCCGTCCATACCACGAATAATAGGACGTGAAGAGTTTGGTCCATAAAAACTTGAATTAACGCCAGGTGTTCCGTTAAGGGTTTCACCCAAAGTACTCTCTCGCCTTAAAGACAGTTCGTGTCCATTTAAAATGGAAACTGGCACAACCAACTGATCTGAACTAACGCCCAATGGATTGCCTGTAATCGGCACTGATGGGGCATCAATATTGACCTGTTTTTCAGCCGCATGAGTTGTTGTGCTTAATAAAATAGGGCTAACAAATAAACTAGTAATGGCAAACGCAATAGGCTTACGCGCCAATCGATAAAAATTGCTCATAAAATACTCCTAAATAAAGTATATAGATGTCACTTGTTTTAATAAGCGACAGAGGGCATAAACCCGAATTTAATCAATAACTTTAGGAGATTGTTGGTGGGGCACGAGCTTGATAAGAAACAACGACATGACGACTTTGAGTAAATTCATAGCCATCAACTTGAATTGCTATTATTGATACAACAGGAATATGAAAACTTGGAGCATCTAATGCGCTAGCCATTTCTCCATAAGCTACGCATTTGTCACAAATTGGAGAATGCGGTGTCTGTTGTTTCTGCTGTGTAAGCGGAGCTTGCTCGGAGTAGTGGGAAATTTCATGCGTAACTGCTCCGTGCTGTGCAAATAAAAACAGCAGCGGCAGTAAAAAGGTCATGAAAATACGTTTTAGCATGATGAAGATTTTAACAGAAAAACTGAATTAAATTTTATCAAGTATTGTAAGTAAATGTATTAACTCATCTTTCACAGAGTCAAAGTCCTCATATTCTGCAGAACTTCTTGCATACCAATAACGACTATTAAATTCATCCCCTTCAATTTTATGCAGAACCGCATGTATCCAAAAAGATATCGGATCTTTATATTCCTGAACAATCTGATGGGCAGCATTCCAATCCCCTGACAATGAAAGATTGATTGCAGCTTTTAAATGCTCACGTAAATATTGATCCAATTAAGACATCCAAATGCATATTAAAAAAGCCCAGCTACTCATCGTAAGCTGGGCCTTTAGAATCAGCAACTAATTAAGCGTTGAAATTTGCAGATGCAAAATCCCAGTTCGCTAATGAAGCTAAAAATACTTCAACAAATTTAGCACGCGCATTGCGATAATCAATGTAATAAGCATGTTCCCACACATCGATTGTCAATAACGGCGTATCCCCTGCTGTTAATGGTGTACCAGCAGCGCCCATATTCACAATATCTACAGAACCATCTGCTTTTTTAACTAACCATGTCCAGCCAGAGCCAAAATTGCCCACTGCTGAGGCTTGAAATGCTTTTTTGAATTCATCAAACGAACCCCATTTTGCATTAATTGCATCAGCCAAAGCGCCTGTTGGTGCCCCACCGCCATTTGGCTTCATACAACTCCAGAAGAATGTATGGTTCCAAATTTGTGCTGAGTTGTTATAAATACCAGCTGAAGATTTTTTAACGATTTCTTCTAAGCTGCTATTTTCAAACTCTGTACCTTTAATCAAATTATTCAAATTTGTGACATAAGTTTGATGATGTTTTCCATAATGAAACTCAATCGTTTCTTCTGAAATATGTGGAGCTAATGCATTTTTTGCATAAGGTAATGCAGGTAATTGATGTTCCATGGTGTGATTCCTTTTTATAAAAATTCCAACTTCTGATTTTGCCACATTCTGACAGCATTAAAAACAATAGGCTTTCTAGGGGTTTATTCAACTCTACTTTTTAGCACGCGGATGGGCTTGATCATATACTTTTGCGAGATGCTGAAAATCGAGATGTGTATAAACTTGTGTGGTGCTTATATTAGCGTGACCAAGCATTTCCTGAACAGCTCGCAAATCTCCACTAGACTGCAAAACATGTGTAGCAAAACTATGTCTTAACATATGCGGATGCACATCGCTATTAATACCCTGCTTAATTGCCCACTCTTTCAATCTATATTGCACTGCACGAGGCGTAATACGATTGCCTTGCTTAGTAATAAACAAAGCCACACTTTCAGATTTCGCAATCAAACTTCGTGCCGTCATCCAAGTTTGAATTGCACTAATCGCATGGCTACCTACAGGAACAATTCGAGTTTTGTTCCCTTTACCGGTCACAGTGATAGTGCCGTTTGATAAATCAAGTTGATCAAAGTTCAATCCAACAAGCTCAGCCAATCGCAAGCCTGATGAATAAAACAATTCGAGTATTGCATGATCTCTTAAACTTAATAAATCATCCTCTTTTACATCGACTAACTTAACAGCCTGGTCTGCGGACAATGCTTGAGGTAAAGTTTTGGCGGACTTTGGCGCACGCATTCCAATACAGGGATTGCTGGTGAAGTTATGCTGCTTTACTAAATAGTCAAAAAAACCACGCCATGAGGAAAGCATACGAGCAATACTTTTACCGCCCAATCCATGCCCGTGTAACTTAGCAATAAGTTGCCGAATATGTTGAGGCTGAGTTTTTATTAGAGGAAAGGCTTGCGATTCAGCGTGCGCCAAAAGTAAAGCTATATCACGCTTGTAATTTGCTTGCGTTAACTTGCTTAAGCCACGCTCAAAAGCGAGATGATTTAAATAGGCCTCTAAAAAATCCAAATCAAATCCAGATTAACTGACATATCGACTTAATGCTGCCGTGAGTAACTCATTTAATCGCTGCAAAAACAAAGTACCCATTCCAGGATAGAAACGCTTTTCATCATCTGATGCCAGCACAAGGAAACCAATGGTATCCGCAGTACCCAAAGGAATCACAGCATAAGATTTAGCACCTACTCCATCATTGAATAAATATTCAAAGCTATCATTAATCGGACTGCCACAATAAGGAGCATCTAACCCTAGCACCCACGTTTTAAGCGTCTCATCCACAAGCTCAAAAGCTGCTTGCTTATTCAAGTCATTATCTGCGGGTGAAGCCCAAAGCTTAATGTTGACGTAAGGCACATTAAAATTCTCACGCAAAGTTTCGACCAACATTTGATTTAACGCTAAAAAATCCACCGAATTTAGCAAACCTAGCGTCAACTGATGAACTTTATTGCCAGTTTCATCATTTTCGATACCAATTGTTAGCAGTTCACTATACTTTCGCTCCAATTGCCGGATTTTATCGCGCTGAGCAACTTGTTGACGCTCGGCCAAAGAAACTGCGCCCTTGCCATGGGCACTGGGTACATGCATTACTGCTAACAAATCAGCATAATTTTCAAAAAATTGCGGATTTTGCTGCAAGAAAGCAGCAACTTCATCCTCGTTCAGAGATTTCGTTTCCATTTAAGGTTTTCTATCTATCAATAATCAAAATTAAATTGAAATGTTGCCGTCATATACTACAACAGCATGTCCTGTCATCATCACAGAATCATCTCCACCCGCCCAAGCAATAGTTAAACTACCGCCGCGCATATCTACTTGCACTGGCGACTGCAACTGACCTAATCGAATACCTGCAACAGCAGCAGCACAAGCGCCCGTTCCACA
>JBEIDM010000036.1:0-9892 GCA_040383445.1 Candidatus Methylopumilus sp.
CAACTGTTCGCTTGCGCGATGTTTTTTGCTATTTATATATCCTAAGTCTGCAGCGAGTTCATTTTGCAGATCAAAAATTAGCCTGTCTTCCCGACGTTTAGCTAGGTAATGCAGCTTGATGCGAAGCATCTTTAGGTGCAATTCATGTTTTTTAATCTGCCTAAGCTCTGATTCCGTAATTAGCTCGTGTTTAACGAGTGATTTCCATTGGTCACCCAAGCCTAATGCACTAGCAATCCATAAGATATTTTGCAGGTCTCTTAATCCACCAGGGCTTTCTTTGATGTTGGGTTCAAGGTTGTTTGATGTGTCATCGAAGCGTGCGTGGCGTTGTTCTTGTTCCGCCAGTTTCGCAGTAAAGAATTTAGAAATATCCATCGCTGACATCATTTCAGTGTGGAATTTATTATAGAGTTCTCTATTGCCAATTAAGTAGCGAGATTCAAGCAAATTTGTTTGAACGGTCACATCTTTTTTGGCTTCATCTATGCATTCGCTTAAGCTTCGTACGCTATGGCCAACGGCAAGGCCTATATCCCAAAATAAGCTAATCATCGCCTCAATTTTTTGGTTGAGTGCTTGGTTATCACTATTCGGAAGTAGGATTAGGAGATCGACGTCGGAATAAGGGAAAAGCTCAGCTCTGCCGTAACCTCCAACCGCAATTAAGCATGCTTGATTGTTGATTCCGGACTGAAGCCAAACATCCGAGAGTGTTTGGTCAACTAAATTAGAATGCTGCTTTAGTAATTTTTGACTTCCTGAAGACTCGCAAAATTCCGAGCGCAAAAATTCTTGTTTGTTTTTAAGATGATTGCGCCAATCTGTTGCCCCACTCTGTGAAATCATGGTCGATATAATTAGATTATGGATGGGCTGCTAGGTGATCCATCTGAAACTGTTAGCACTTCATAGCCAGAGGGCGTTACTAATATGGTGTGTTCCCACTGTGCAGAAAGGCTATGGTCTTTAGTGACGACCGTCCATCCGTCTCCTAGCTGCTTAATGAAGCGTTTGCCTGCATTAATCATAGGCTCTATGGTAAATATCATACCAGCTTGCAATTTGAGGCCTGTCCCTGCTTTGCCATAATGAAGGACTTGAGGGTCTTCGTGAAATTTCTTACCTATGCCATGACCACAGAATTCTTGAACCACGCTAAAGCCATTACCTTCAGCGTGTTTTTGTATGGAAGCGCCAATGTCACCAAGTGTCGCACCTGGTTTGACTTTTGATATGCCAATCCACATGCATTCGTAAGTGATTTCGCATAAGCGTTTTGCTTGAATTGAAGGTTCACCAACATAAAACATACGGCTAGTATCGCCATGGTAACCGTCTTTAATCACGGTAATGTCTAAGTTGACAATGTCACCGCTTTTTAAAACTTTTTCTCCGGGTACGCCATGACAAATTTGATGGTTGACTGAAGAGCAAATTGATTTTGGATAAGGCACGTGCCCGGGTGGTGCGTAATTGAGTGGTGCGGGGATGGTCTTTTGAACATTAACCATATAGTCGTGACACAATTTGTCCAGCTCACCGGTTGAGATGCCTGGCTTCACATGGGGTGTAATAAAGTCCAAAACCTCCGAAGCAAGTCTCCCTGCAACACGCATTTTCTCAATATCAACTTCGTTTTTTATAGTAATTGCCATAAATACAACAAAAAGCACCTGTTTGACTTACAACTAAAAGCAATTAGGGCTTAGGTTTTCCTTGAATTTTTAGATGTATCTATGTTAGCATATTGCACCCGTTTAGCTGGTACACAATCAGAAAAATGGAGATGTAATTTTTTAATCTTTTAGCTTGACGAATTCATAGAGTTTTTTTGATGAATTCAAAAATAAATCATGCGCCTCGTAAAGGGTGTTCACTTAAGTGAATGTTTATAGGCGCATGTGAGCTATAACCCTTACTGGAGACTTTTATGTCCGTTACTATGCGTCAAATGTTAGAAGCTGGAGTTCACTTCGGCCATCAAACTCGTTACTGGAACCCAAAAATGGCGCCGTTCATTTTTGGTGATCGCAACAAAATTCATATTGTTAACTTAGAGAAGACTTTGCCATTATTTGAAGATGCATTGAAGTATGTGCGTCAATTAGCTGCAAATAAAGGTCGTATTCTTTTCGTTGGTACAAAACGTCAAGCACGTGAAATTATGCAAGAAGAAGCGATTCGCGCTAACTGTGCATATGTGAATCATCGTTGGTTGGGCGGTATGCTCACTAACTTCAAAACAGTTAAACAATCTATCAAGCGTTTAACTGACTACGAAACTATGTTGCAAGATGGCAGCTTAGAAAAATTCGGTAAAAAAGAGGCTTTAGGTTATAAGCGTGAAGTTGAAAAATTGTCACGCTCAATTGGCGGTATTAAAGAAATGGGTGGCTTGCCTGATGCGATTTTCATCGTTGACGTTGGTCATGAAAGCGGTGCGGTTACTGAAGCAGCTAAATTGGGTATCCCGGTGATTGGTGTTGTTGATACAAATAACTCACCAGATGGCGTGACATACGTTATCCCTGGTAACGATGACTCAAGTCGTGCGATTCGTCTATATGCACGCGGCATTGCTGATGCGGTGTTGGAAGGTCGTAACCAATTCATCGCTGAAATTGTTAAAACTGCTGATGAAGAAACTGTAGAAGCTTCGGCTGAGTAATACCCTAAAGGGGCTGCGGCCCCTTTTTTTATAGCTAGCTTTAGTGGTCATCTAGTTAACGCTAGATGAAAGATAAGAATTTAAGGAGTTGAACATGGCTGAAATTACCGCTTCAATGGTAAAAGAATTACGTGAGCGCACAGATGCGCCTATGATGGATTGTAAAAAAGCGTTGTCAGAAGCTGACGGCGATATGACACGTGCAGAAGAAATTTTGCGTGTTCGTTTTGGTAACAAGGCAAGCAAGGCTGCTGGCCGTGTTGCTGCTGAAGGTACTGTTGGCGTAAGCATTAGTGCTGATGGCAAAACTGGTGCAATTATTGAAGTTAACTCTGAAACAGACTTCTGTGCTAAAAACGACGACTTCTTGAAGTTTGTTAATGACTTAGCTGTTGCTGTTGAAAAAAATAATCCAGCAAATATCGAAGCTGTTGCAGCATTGCCAATGGGTTCTGGCACAGCTGAGGATATGCGTACACAATTAGTTGGTAAGATTGGTGAAAACATTACACCACGTCGCTTTGTTCGTTTAGCTGCTCAAGGTAAGTTAGCTAGTTACGTTCATGGTAGCAAAATTGGTGTTTTAGTTGATTTGGTTGGTGGTGATGATGCTTTAGCTAAAGACATCGCAATGCATATCGCTGCAGCTAAACCTAAATCTTTAGATGCGTCTGGCGTTGATGCTGCATTAATTGAAGCTGAGCGTCGTGTTGCAATTGAAAAAGCAAAAGAAGCTGGTAAACCAGAAGCAATGCTTGAGAAAATTGCAGACGGTACAGTGCAAAAATTCTTAAAAGAAGTAACATTGCTAAATCAAGTCTTTGTAAAAGACGACAAAGTAACAATTGAACAATTATTGAAATCAAAAGGTGCATCAGTCGCTTCATTCACGATGTACACTGTTGGTGAAGGTATTGAGAAGGTTGTTACCGATTTTGCTGCTGAAGTTGCTGCTGCTGCTAAGTTGTAAAGTTTAATTGCACTTTTTCAAAGTGCAATGATGTAATCCTGCAAAACGATGATAGTCAGCATTTCTGATATCATCGTTTTGCACAATTGAATAGGAGTTTTTATCGTGGCCACACCTAAATACAAGCGCATCTTACTTAAGCTTTCTGGCGAAGCACTCATGGGTGATGATCACTATGGTATTAATCGTGCCACCATCAACCGTATCGTAGGCGAAGTTAAAGAGGTTGTTGATTTGGGTGTGCAGGTCGCGGTAGTCATCGGTGGAGGTAACATTTTTAGAGGTGTTGCACCTGCTGCAGAGGGGATGGACAGAGCGACAGCTGACTATATGGGTATGCTTGCAACTGTAATGAATGCTTTGGCTTTGCAGGATGCTATGAAGCATGTTGGCATCGTTAGTCGAGTCCAATCTGCGTTAAATATTGAGCAAGTAGCTGAACCATATATTCGTGGTAAAGCAATTCGATATCTAGAAGAAGGGCGCGTTGTCATATTTGGAGCGGGAACAGGCAATCCATTTTTCACTACTGATACAGCTGCAGCATTGCGTGGTTTAGAGATGAGTGCGGATATTGTGATTAAGGCAACTAAAGTTGATGGCATTTATACAGAAGATCCAAAAACAAATCCTGATGCGATGAGATATAACACTGTATCTTTCGATGAAGCCATTATTAAGAATTTGAAAGTCATGGATGCGACTGCGTTGACTTTATGTCGTGACCAAAAATTACCGATTTCAGTATTTAGTATTTTCAAGCAAGGCGCTTTGAAGCGGGTCGTCATGGGTGAGGACGAGGGCACTAAAGTTTTGCCGTAGTGTATTTGTTTGATTCTAAGTAAAAAACGGAATATGTAAGGAGATAAAAATGTTAGCTGAATTGAAAAAAAACGCTGAACAAAAAATGATTAAATCACTTGAGTCACTAAAAAATGATTTGGGTAAAGTACGTACAGGTCGTGCGCATACTGGGCTCTTAGATCATGTGATGGTTGATTACTATGGATCTATGACATCTGTTAACCAAGTTGCTAACGTGACATTGGGCGATGCTAGAACAATTAACGTACAGCCTTATGAGAAAAATATGATTGGGCCAGTTGAAAAGGCTATTCGCGATGCAGACTTGGGTTTGAATCCAGCAACTAATGGCGATTTAATTCGTGTGCCAATGCCAATGTTGACGGAAGAGCGCCGTAAAGACTTGATTAAAGTGGTTCGCACCGAAGGTGAAAACGCTAAAGTTGCAATCCGTAATATTCGCCGCGATGCAAATGATGCCTTAAAAAAAATGATTAAAGATAAAGAAATCAGTGAGGATGATGAGCGTCGTACGCAAGACGAAGTTCAAAAACTGACAGATAAGAATGTAGTTGAAATTGATAAGATGTTGCAGGTCAAAGAAGCGGATTTGATGGCAGTTTAATTGATTAATCTGCATGAATTACTTTTATCAAGATTGAAAACGGGGCTTTAATTGGCAATCTTTTCTAGCTCCACAAATAGCATTCCTCAAGTTGGCGAGGTGCCACGACACATTGCCGTTATTATGGACGGCAATGGTCGGTGGGCTAAGAAACGCTTTCTTCCTCGTGTTGCAGGGCATAAAGTGGGCGTTGAGGTTGTGCGAGAAGCAATCAAGCATTGTGTTTCAATAGGTGTTGAATATTTAACTTTATTCGCTTTTAGCAGCGAAAACTGGCGCCGTCCTCCTGAAGAAGTTTCCTTTCTAATGTCTTTGTTCATGGAGGCTTTAAAGAAAGAAGTTCGTAAACTCCATAAAAATAACGTTAGATTTATCATGATTGGCGATAAAAGTCAGTTCAATGAGGCGCTATCTAGTGAAATCACAGCCGCGGAACTGCTCACTTCAAACAATACTGGATTAACCTTAACGATTGCAGCTAATTACGGTGGACGATGGGATATTTTACAAGCCACAAACGCTATGCAAAAAGCAAATCCTGGATTAAGTGGCAATTTCAGTGAGGCGCATTTAACACCTTACCTATCTATGCATTACGCACCAGAACCCGATTTGTTTATTAGGACTGGTGGAGAGAAACGAATTAGTAATTTTTTATTATGGCAATTAGCTTATACAGAGCTTTATTTCACAGATACACTTTGGCCTGATTTTGATCAGCCAGCCTTCGATTTAGCTATTCAATCTTATCAAAAGCGAGAGCGCCGTTTTGGTCGCACGAGCGAACAGTTGGTGAATCCATAATATGTTAAAAGCACGATTAATAACGGCATTGATTTTAGTACCTAGCTTTTTGGTGGCACTTTTTTATCTGACCGGATTAGAGTGGCAGCTATTAATTCTTGCCGGTATTGTAACTGCTGCATGGGAATGGGCAGTACTTTCTAAATTTAATTCAGTCTTGAGAGTAGCCTATCCAGCAAGTCTTTTGATTTTAGGGTTGCTGCTGATTTTTGTTGCTCCAAATTTAATGGCCATGACTACTTTCTGGAGCGTATTGCTTTCAACTATTTTTTGGTTGTTTCTAGCGCCTTTGTGGCTATTCACGCGTATTGAAATAAAAAATCAACTGATCTTAGCTATATTAGGCATTCTAATTATTGTGCCTTTATGGTTTGCCATGACGACCTTGCGTCAAGTTGGGCCGCTATTATTACTGACGATGATGGCTGCAGTATGGATTGCGGATAGTGCTGCTTATTTTGCAGGCAAACGTTTTGGTCGACACAAGTTAGCCCCATCTATCAGTCCAGGAAAAACATGGGAAGGCGTTTTAGGGGCGTGTATTGCAGTTACTTTTTATGCCAGTGGTATTTGTTATTTTTTTAACACAGAATATTGGTTGGTTTTATTGATGTTAGGCATCACTATTGCTAGCGTGATGGGTGATTTGGTTGAATCTCTAGTAAAGAGACAAGCAGGCGCAAAGGACAGTGGTTCTATATTGCCTGGACATGGTGGTATTTTAGACCGTGTTGATGGATTAACTTCAAGTCTTCCATTAGTAACTTTCTTGTTATTAATTCCTTTTTATTACAATCACTGGTTTGCTTAATGCCTAAGCTGCAACAAATCACAATATTAGGAGCTACTGGTACTATTGGTGCCAGCACTCTTAATGTCATCTCGCAACATCCCAATCGTTTTGCTACTTACGCTTTAACTGCAAATAATAATGACGCAGCTTTATATAAGCTTTGTATTGAATACAAGCCAGCTTATGCAGTTCTCTTAGATGAGGCTGCAGCAGAACGCCTACGTTTGCAATTAAAAGCTGTTGGAAGCTCAACAGAAGTGATGTGTGGAATGTCCGCTCTTGAGTATGTTTCATCACAGCCTGAAGTAGATGCAGTAATGGCAGCGATTGTTGGGGCAGCAGGCTTGATTCCTGCAATTGCAGCAGCTAAGGCAGGTAAGCGGATCCTTCTTGCCAATAAAGAAACATTGGTCATGGCAGGCAATTTATTTATGCAAGCGGTAAAACAGGGTGGTGCAACCCTATTACCTATTGATAGTGAGCATAATGCGATTTTTCAAGTAATGCCTGCACGTGTAGATGGTAATCTTATTGATTCGGGTATTAAAAAAATATTATTGACTGCTTCAGGCGGACCTTTCCGTAAATTTAGTCAATCTGAACTTGAGGAAGTTTCTTTAGAGCAAGCGTTGAATCATCCTAATTGGGTGATGGGCCCTAAAATTACAATCGATTCTGCTACTTTGATGAACAAAGGTTTGGAGGTTATTGAGGCGCGTTGGTTATTTAACGCAAAGCCATCTGAAATTGAGGTTGTTGTTCACCCTCAAAGTGTTATCCATTCTATGGTTGAGTACGTAGACGGCTCTGTTTTAGCTCAATTGGGTAATCCTGATATGCGTACACCAATCGCTTATGCCCTAGGTTACCCAGAGCGATTGCAAAGTGGCGTTGGCTCTCTAGATTTATTTAAGATTGGGCAATTGGATTTCGAAGCACCTGATACCAATAAATTTCCTTGTTTACGTCTGGCTTATGAAGCGCTTAAATTGGGTGGCAATGCGGCTGCAATTCTTAATGCGGCAAATGAAATTGCTGTTGAAGCTTTCATTCAGAAGACAATTAAATTTACAGAAATTCCGCGTCTTATTGAGTTTGTACTTAATAAATCAAGTATTAAGGAAGTAAGTGATTTGAATATGCTTATTGATACTGATGCTTCTGCACGAGATTCCGCGCGTGAATGGTTGAGCCGCGCCTAATGTTAACCTTACTTTCATTCGTTGTTGCACTAGCTGTTTTAATTACAATTCATGAGTATGGTCATTTCCAGATGGCCAAATGGTGTGGTGTGAAAGTCCTGAAATTTTCACTTGGTTTTGGTAAGCCTCTTTATAGTAAAAAGTTTGGCTTAGATCAAACCGAATTTGTTATTTCAGCACTCCCCTTGGGTGGTTACGTCAAAATGTTAGATGAGCGTGAGCTGTCTGAATCTGAGCTGAAGGGTCTGGCGCATACTGATCGTTTAAGAAGCTTTAATCGCCAAAAGCTTTGGAAGCGATTTTTGATTGTTTTAGCAGGACCCGTCGCTAATTTTCTTTTGGCAATTCTCTTGTTCTGGATCTTAATGGCTCAAGGCATAACTGAATTAAAGCCTGTTGTTGGTGAGGTTTTAAAAGGTACAGCGGCTTATCAATCAGGACTTCAGCAAGGTGATCTTGTTAAATCTATTGAAAATAAAAAAGTTAGAACTTGGCAAGATATTTATTGGGCGCTGCTCCAAAACATTGGTGAAACCCAAGAAGTTAAATTAACGATTGTTGATAATCAAGGGCGATTAAAAAAGCACTCACTTTCTTTATCTAAATTAAGTAAAAAAGATTTGGAAGGTGATTTCTTAACGCCCTTGGGATTGCGACCGAATCAGCCTGTAATCCCAGCCAAAATTAGCGAGGTTTTATCAAGCAGTGCTGCATCAAAAGCTGGGTTGAAGGCTGGTGATGTTATTTTATCTGTGGATAGCTTAAAAATTAATTCTTCTGAAGAGTTTGTTAATGAAGTTCAATCAAAGCCAAATAAAGCACTTTTAGTAGCAATTAATCGCGCTTCGGAAGTAATTTCTTTAGAAATCACGCCATCTTTGGTCAAAGAAGGCGGGCGTAATGTAGGTCGTATTGGTGCAGGGTTTAAGATGGATTCAGAAGCTTTGGCGCCTTATTTAGTTAAAGTTAAATATTCCCTAGCTGAGAGTCTGTTTCTAGCCAATCAAAAAACATGGGATATTTCCTTGTTTAGTTTAAAAATGATTGGCAATATGCTTATTGGGGAGGCTTCACTGAAGACAATAAGCGGCCCCGTTACTATCGCCACCTATTCTGGAAAAAGTGCACATCAAGGATGGGCGTCATGGATTGGGTTTTTGGCGATGTTAAGTATAAGTATTGGCGTGTTGAATCTCTTGCCCATCCCTGTGTTGGATGGTGGGCATTTGTTGTATTATACGGTTGAGGCAATCAAAGGAAGTCCAGTTTCTGATCGTATGATGGAGATTGGCCAAAGAATCGGATTTTTGCTCCTTGCATTGCTCACGATATTTGCTTTTTATAATGATATTAATCGATTGATAGCAGGCTGAGCCTAATGATTCTTAAGAACAATATTCGCTTGAAGTTAAAAAGCATTCCAATGTTAATGCTTTGTCTTTATGCATCTTCAGCATTGGCTTTAGATCCTTTTGTAGTTAAAGATATTCGAGTTGAGGGTATTCAACGGACTGAAGCTGGAACAGTTTTTAGTTATTTGCCAGTAAAAGTTGGCGAAGAGATGGATGATGAAAAAGCAACTCAAGCGATTAAGTCTCTCTACAGCACAGGTTTTTTTAAAGATGTTCGAATTGAATCCGATCAAGATATTCTAGTCGTCACACTGCAAGAGCGGTCAGCTATTGCTCAAATTAATTTTAGTGGTAACAAATCTTTCCCTACAGACAAAATGAAAGAAGGCTTGAAGCAAATTGGTCTTGCTGAAGGATTGATTTTTGATAAGTCCATGCTTGATAGAGCAGAGCAGGAAGTTAAGCGCCAATATCTTGCCCAAGGTAAATATGGGGCTAGTGTCAAAACATCCGTAATTCCTCTTGAACGAAATCGTGTAACTTTAAAGTTCGATATTGAAGAGGGTGCGGTTTCAAAAATTAGAAGCATTAATATTGTTGGTAACCAAGCATTTAGCTCAGAAGAGCTTAAAGAGCAGTTTAAGTTAACTATTGCGGTTTTTTTGGGATGG
>JBEIDM010000037.1:0-9529 GCA_040383445.1 Candidatus Methylopumilus sp.
AGCTTCAGGTATTAAAGCATTGCAAATCGATTTTAATCATGTTGGCATTTTTGATGCGCTCATGAAAAATACTGATCCTATTTTTGAAAAACAGCTCTATCAAGCATTACAAAGTAAAGATCAAACAGAAGTTAAAGCGCTTACTAAAGATCTTGATGCTGTGACTCGTGAAGCATTATGTGCATTGACAGAGCTAAATGGTGATGTTGCCATATTGGCTGAAGCCGCGAAGCGATTACCAAAGACTCCTGCAATAACAAAGGCCTTGGCTGAGTTACTTCAGGTGAGTGATCAATTAAAAGATTTAGACGTAGGAGTGAGCTTTGACTTGGCTGAGCTTCGTGGATATCACTATCATAGCGGAATGGTTTTTGCCGCATATGCACAAGGCTGTCCTGGCCCGCTGGCATTAGGTGGTCGTTATGATGAAGTTGGTCAGGCCTTTGGGCGTGCAAGACCTGCTGCTGGTTTTAGTTTGGATTTGCGTGGTTTGGTAAAAGCATTACCACCTAGCAATTTAAAACAATGCATTCTTGCTCCTTACGGCAATGATGACTCATTAATCAAAAAAATTGATGAATTGCGTAAGTCTGGTGAAAAAGTTGTTCAAGAGTTACCGGGGCATGAAGCATATGTTGATGAGTTAAATTTTAATCGTAAATTGAAAAATTTAGATGGCGTCTGGCAAGTGATTGATGCTTAGACAGAATGTATTAACAAGGTAAATATTAATTAATTTTAGGTAGATTTATGGCTAAGAACGTCGTTGTAATCGGTACCCAGTGGGGCGATGAAGGAAAAGGTAAGATTGTTGATTGGCTTACTGATCATGCTCAAGGTGTGGTGCGCTTTCAAGGTGGACATAATGCAGGTCATACTTTGGTGGTGGGCCAGGGCTCGGCTCAGCGCGTTTACAAACTAAATCTAGTGCCTTCTGGGATTGTTCGTACCGGCGTAAATTGTTATATCGGCAATGGCGTTGTACTAGATGCAGGCCATTTGCTTAAAGAAATTAAAGAGCTTGAAGATGGCGGTTTGGAAGTAAAAAACCGCTTGAAGGTAAGTCCTGGATGTCCGTTAATTTTGGATTATCACGTTCGTCTAGATGTTGCTCGATAATTAAAGCGGGGGGGCTGATAAGAAGATTGGTACAACTGGTAAGGGTATTGGCCCAACTTACGAAGATAAAGTTGCTCGACGTGCTTTGCGTTTATATGATTTATTTTATCCAGAGCAGTTTGGCGAGAAGCTAAAAGATGTATTGGATTACCATAATTTTGTACTGACTAATTACCTAGGTGCCGAGGCTGTTGATTTTAACCAGCAGCTCGATTCTGCCTTAGCTAAAGCCGAGCACATTCGTCCTATGGTGGCTGATATTTCAGCAGCGTTGTATGAAGCGAATGCTGCAGGTCAAAATTTATTGTTCGAAGGTGCGCAAGGTACGTTGTTAGATGTTGATCATGGCACCTATCCTTATGTGACCTCCAGCAACTGTGTTTCTGGTCAAGCATCTGCTGGTACTGGTGTCGGACCTAGTATGTTGCATTATGTATTGGGCATTACTAAAGCTTATACGACGCGTGTTGGTGGTGGACCATTCCCAAGCGAACTTGATATTGAGTCAGACAACTGCCCGGGCAATCAAATGTCTGTAAAAGGACAAGAAATTGGCACAGTGACTAAACGTAAACGTCGTTGCGGCTGGTTTGATGCAGCTGCCTTGCGTCGTTCAGCAAGAATTAACGGTTTATCTGGTCTTTGTATCACTAAGCTTGATGTGTTGGATGGCATCAGTGAACTGCAAATTTGTACTGGTTATGAACTCGATGGCAAATTGGTTGATATGTTGCCTGTGGGTGCGGATGATGTGGCGCGCTGCAAGCCTATTTATGAAACATTACCTGGCTGGTCGGAAAACACTTTCGGTGTAAACCGCTGGGAAGATTTACCTTTAAATGCACGCAATTATTTAAAAAGATTAGAAGCCTTATGTGATGTGCCTGTTGATATTGTTTCAACTGGCCCTGAACGCGATGAAACAATTGTGCTTCGTCATCCATTTGGGCTTTAATGAAGCCGATTGCAAAACAACGCATGGCCTGGGCCTTGACAGGATCAGGCCATTATTTGCGAGAATGTATTGATATTCTCAATACCTTGGAAGATGTAGATTTATTTTTAAGTAAAGCTGCAGCAGAAATTCTGCAACAGTATGGTTATACACATAATGTAGGGAAGGTGTATCAAGATAAAACTGCTAGCGCAGTGCCGGTTGAGCTCTTTTATCATGGTGCATATCATACGGTCGTCATTGCGCCGAGCACTTCAAATACTGTTGCAAAAATGGTGTGTGGCATTTCTGATAATTTAGTCACTAATATTTTTGCTCAGGCGGGAAAGTGTCGTGTTCCAACCATTGTTTTTGCTTGTGATACCGAACCTGAGATGGAATCGGAAGCGCCGCGTGAAAATATGGTTAAGGTTTATCCTAGACGTATCGATCTTGAAAATACAGCAAAACTTAAAACTTTCGAAGAAACAAAGGTTGTTGACAACATGAAACAACTATCTGATGTTATCCAAGCAAGATTAGCGTGTCTGAAAGTATCCTCTTCTTAACTGGTAAGTTGGCTGAAAAAAGCTTGCATCAAGTATTAGCAAGTATCCAGCCAGCGCCATTCAAATACCGCGTCGAACAAATCGGTGTTTCAGTAGCCGCCTTGATGACGCCTGAGTTAATTGTTCGTCGTTTATCTGATACCGGCGATGCAGACAAAATGATTGTTCCAGGGCTATGCCAGGGTGATTTGTCTATACTTGAAAATAAATATGGGATACCAGTTGCTAGAGGTCCTGAAGATTTGAAAGATATGCCTCAATATTTTGGGCGAGGTGGTCAAGCGCCTGATCTTTCAAAATATGACGTCAATATCTTCGCTGAGATTGTTGAGGCCCCGCAATTAAGTGTTGATGGTATTTTGGAGCGAGCAGCATATTTCAAAAAGCAGGGCGCTAACGTTATCGATCTTGGTTGCCTACCGAATACACCATTTCCTCACCTCGTAGATGCTATTAAAGCACTCAAATCTGCAGGTTATAAAGTGAGTGTAGACTCTCTTAATAGTGATGATTTACTATTGGCCGGTCATTCAGGCGCAGACTATCTCTTAAGTCTAAATGAACATTCATTATGGATTGCTAATGAAGTTTCTTCAGTGCCTGTATTGATTCCAGCTAAATCTGGAAGTTTGCCATCCTTATATCGTGCAATTGATGCAATGCAGAAAATAGGCAAACCTTTCATTGCTGATGCCATTTTAGATCCTATTCCCTTTGGATTTACTAACTCAATTGTGCGTTATCAGAAGTTGCGTAAGCGTTACCCAAATATTCAAATAATGATGGGTGTGGGTAACATTACTGAATTGACTGATGCTGATACGACAGGGATTAATGCTATCTTATTTGGGATGATCAGTGAATTAAAAATTAATGCGGTATTAGCTACATCAGTCAGTCCTCATGCGATTAATGCAGTTGCTGAAGCTGATATTGCTAGACGTATGATGTTCGCTGCCCGTGAAGATAGCCGTTTGCCACGTGACTATAGTTTGGGTTTGTTGGGTTTGCATGATAGGCGACCATTTCCTTATTCTTCAGAAGAAATTGCTGAAATTGCTTCACAAATCAAAGATCCTAGCTTTAGGATTCAAGTAAGTAAGGCTGGGGTGCATGTCTACAATCGTGATGGTCTATTCCAAGACGTTGATCCATTCAAGCTATATCCGCATTTAAAGGTCGACGATGATGCATCTCATGCTTTTTACTTAGGTGTTGAGCTCGCGCGTGCGCAAATTGCATGGCAACTTAAAAAACGTTATGTTCAAGATGAAGAGTTGGAATGGGGTGTTAATAGCGCCGAATCGGATCAGGCTGGTAAAACTGCGCACCGTGAAGCTTCAATAAAAGAGAAAAAGCTTAAAGTTGAATAGTCGGCCAGAAAAAATTATTGAAAGTATCGTTGTGACGCAAAATCCAGACGGCACTCCTCATATTGCCCCATTCGGATTGCGTCAGCGGAATGGGTTGTTGCTCCTTGCTCCTTTTAGGCCATCTGCAAGCTTAGATAATTTATTAAGCGGAAGGCAGGTTTCATTTAACTTTACTGTTGATGTGCGTGTGTTTGCAGGCGCTTTGACTGGGCGAAGAGATTGGCCTGTTATTAGGTCTCCTTTAGGTGCTTGGGTGCTTGAGAATGCATTGAGTTATCATGAAGTGAAGCTAGTGAATGTTATTGACGATGATGTAAGGCCCGAGCTTTACTTTGAAACGCAATCCTTGGTTAATGTGTCACCGTTTATGGGATTTAACCGCGCACAAGGTGCAGTACTTGAGCTTTGCGTCTTGGTGAGTCGATTAAATCGCTTATCTATTGAAAAGATTGATGCGGAAATTAATTACCTTCAAATCGCAATAGATAAAACGGCTGGTGAGCATGAGTTTGAGGCTTGGGCCTGGCTGATTGATGCTGTTGAAAATCATAAAGCTACTATGCAAGGTCATCACGTTGCCTAACGTATCGCCACCCCAGTTTTTGGCAAGTGTAACTTGTCTGAATGAAGCTCAATTAGTACTTGATGCAAACGTTGATATTATTGACTTGAAAAATCCGGCTGAGGGTGCGCTTGGTGCTTTATCTTTAGCGACGATTCAAGAAATTGTTAAATTAATCGACAAACGTAAACTTGTAAGTGCAACCATCGGTGATTTGGCGATGGATCCATTGTTGATTGAACCTTCAGTTCAGGCAATCTCTGAAACAGGGGTTGATATTGTTAAGATTGGTTTTTTCGGAAGTGAAAACCACGTTGTTTGTGCATTAGCTTTAAAAAAACAGATTCTGAATGGTACTAAAATAGTGGCAGTCTTGTTTGCGGATCAGCATCCTAATTTTGACATTATGGATAATCTTAAAGCTGCAGGTTTTTATGGCGTGATGTTAGATACTGCGGATAAGTCTTCTGGTGGATTGCTGAATCATTTGTCACTGGAGGCCTTGTCCTCTTTTACGCAAAAAGCCAAGTCTTTAAATTTGTTATCTGGATTAGCTGGTTCTTTAAGGGTAAACGATATTTCATTGTTGAATGAATGTTGCCCAGATTACTTGGGGTTTCGTGGGGCTTTATGCGATTCATTGAATCGTAGGTCGGAAATAGTCTTAAATCAGGTTTTGAATGTTAAAGATACTTTGTTGTTATCATTTTAATATTTACACATTTTAACAATAAGTTAATTGCCTCTTGGCCTAGCGTTCCGTATAGTTTAGATATAGATTGTTATTAGTAAGTTGCAAGAATAATTGAAGGGCAGTAAATGAAAAAAAATATAGTTAACATAGCACTGATGGCAGTATTTTCTCTAGTTGCAACTCAGTCGGTTGCTGAGGAAGCTTATTCTGGTCGCTGGTATGCACTTCCAGGTATCAGTTATATGAATACAGATTCTGACTTGGATGCTGATAACGGCTATGGCGCATCGTTACGTTTCGGTAAACAAATTAGTGATCATTGGGATGTTCAAGCCGGCGGTAGTTATGCTCGCGCACATGAAGACTTAGGGCAGGGCGGTAGCGGAAAATATAAACAGACTCTGATTGGTGTTGATGCGCTTTATATGATGAGCCGTGATAAGTTACGTCCTTTCCTATTGGTTGGTTTAGGCGCGGCGCGTAATAACGTGGATTATAAATTGGCGGGTTTATCTGTAGGCGGCAGCCAAACTTCATGGATGGCTAACGTTGGTGCTGGTATTCAATATTCGATTAACGATCAATTTGGCATTCAAGCAGATGTACGGCATGTTTTAAGTGAGGCTGATACAGTTAATCGTAATGACAAAGTGGTGGGTAACACTTATGTGAATATCGGAGCAATATTTAATTTTGGTGCTCCTGCAAAAGTAGCTTTAGCTGAATCTGCGTTACCTGCACCAGCTGCCCCATCAGCACCGGCTCAGAAGGCATCGGAAATGGTCGTACCGGCTGCCGCTGTATGTAAGCCAACATTTGAAACAATTACAGTATCTGCTGAAAAGTTATTCGGTTTCGATAAATATGACTTGAAATATGATGGTAAGGTTGAATTGGATGCGGCAGCTCAAAAATTAACTGAGAATGCTGATGTTGATTTGGTTTTAGTGACTGGTCATACAGATCGTATTGGTTCTAATGCTTATAATCAGAAGCTTTCTGAGCGTCGTGCAAATACTGTTAAAGAATACCTAATTTCTCAAGGTGTTGATGCTTCCCGTTTGAAAGCAGTTGGCAAGGGTGAGTCTGAGCCAGTTGCTGCATGTAAAGATAGAAGCTTAAAGGGTGATAAGTTAATTGAGTGTCTGCAACCTAATCGTCGTGTTGTGATTAGCGCGGAAAAACAACGTGAAAATGCTTGTAAATAATATGTAGTGTGCTTTAATTAAAGCCCCGTTCTTCGGGGCTTTTTTATGCGTGAAATTTATGACTGAACAAACAAAAAAACAAGTTGATTTGATTATTGAAGCTCGTTGGGTATTACCAATTGTGCCGCGCAATAAAATGCTTGAGCGCACGGCTGTAGTTATCAGCAATGGGGTCATTCAAGATTTACTTGGTATTGAAGCTTGTAACTTAAAGTATTCAGCGATTAAGACTATCCATTTAATGGATCACGTCCTTATTCCTGGGTTAATAAATTTACATACTCATATGGGCATGACCTTAATGCGTGGTTTGGCAGATGATAAAGCGTTAATGCCCTGGCTTGAAAAGCATATTTGGCCAGCTGAACAGCATCTAGTTTCCGAGCGCTTTGTTCGAGATAATGCGCTATTTGCTTGTGCTGAACTGTTAAGTGGTGGTGTTACATGTTTTAATGATATGTACTTTTATCCGCAAGCAACCGCAGATGCTGCTGTACAGGCTGGCATTCGTGCTCAACTGGGGCTTGTTGTGTTGGAATTTCCGACTGCATATGCGGCAGATGCCGATGATTATATTCAAAAAGGTTTGGAAGCTCGCGATAGTTGGCGTAACAACCCACTTTTAACCTCAAGTATTGCACCTCACGCGCCATACACCGTTGCTGATGCTACTTTTGAGAAGGTGATTACTTATGCTGAGCAGCTTGGTATGGGCGTGCATACCCATTTGCATGAAACTACTGATGAAATTTCTCGCAGTATTGATCAGCATGGCGTCAGACCGATCAGGCGGATGGCTAACTTAGGTTTGTTAGGCCCCAATGTGACTGCTGCTCATTGTGTGCAAATGAATGATGAGGATGTGAGCTTAATTAAGTCTTATGGTGTTCATGTTGCGCATTGTCCATCGTCTAATTTGAAGTTGGGTAGTGGTGTTGCACCTATCAGCAACATGCTAAATGAAACGATTAATGTTGGTATTGGTACCGATAGTGCAGCAAGTAATAATAGATTGGATATGTTTACTGAGATGCGTTTGGCTGCTTTGTTGGCAAAAGGATCGACAGGTGATGCATCAGTGGTTCCTGCTTGTCAGGCATTGGAGATGGCAACCATTAACGGAGCTAGGGCGCTTGGTTTGGATGATAAAATTGGGTCATTAGAGATTGGAAAGTTAGCGGATCTTGCAGCAATTAGAATTGCTGATGTTGAGACTTTACCGTGCTTTGATCCAATTTCTCATTTAGTTTACGTTTGTGGGCGAGAGCATGTAAGTCATGTTTGGGTTTCTGGCGATTTGCGTTACGAAAAGCCAGTCAATCAGAGTGGTGTTTTTGCAAATATTGAACCATTAGAACTTAAGGAAATTGCATTTTTATGGCAATCAAAACTGAATCAATTCAAAGCGTAAATGCTGATCCAGCCGAGCTGGAAAAATTTGCTAGTTTGGCTCATCGTTGGTGGGATAAGAATAGTGAGTTTAAGCCTTTGCATGCAATTAATCCGTTGCGATTAGACTATATTGATGAACAGGTTGGCCTGCTTGGTAAGCGCGTTCTAGATGTTGGTTGTGGCGGTGGCATTCTGTCAGAGTCTATGGCTCAAAAAGGTGCAGCGGTAACTGGTATTGACTTGGGTGAAAAGGCTTTGAAGGTTGCCCAGTTACATAAACTTGAGTCGGGTGTTCATGTTGATTATCAGCTAATCTCTGTTGAAGGTATGGCGGCTCTTGAGCCAGCAAGTTTTGATGTTGTAACTTGTATGGAGATGTTAGAGCATGTGCCAGATCCTGAGGCGATTGTTCGTGCATGTGCGCAATTGGTAAAGCCTGGCGGATCGGTATTCTTCTCTACATTAAATCGTAACCCTAAATCATATTTGTTTGCTGTGATTGGTGCTGAATATGTATTGAACATGCTGCCAAAAGGTACACATGAGTATGCAAAATTCATTAAGCCATCGGAACTTTCAGGTTGGGCTAGACATGCAGGTCTTGAAGTTAGTATGTTGATGGGGATGACTTACAATCCAATTACGCAGCATTATGCTCTGGGAAATGATGTCTCAGTTAACTACCTCGTTCATACTGTTAAATCGCTATGATTCTTTTTGATTTGGACGGAACACTCGTTGATACTGCGCCAGATCTAGCATTGGCGCTTAATCTTCAGCGTCAAAAACATGACTTGCAGGATTTACCTATCGATGTCATTAGACCTTATGCGTCTCACGGGTCAAAAGGCTTGTTGAGTGTTGGTTTTGGTTTGAGTGACAAAGACGATCTTTTCAATGCGATGCGTATTGAATACCTTGATTTGTATGATGAGGTTTTTACTCGCAATCCAGTTTTGTTTGATGGTGTTTCTGAATTACTCGACTTTATCGAGTCTAAAGCGATTCAATGGGGTGTTGTAACTAACAAGCCTAGACGTTTTTCTGCGCCATTGATTGATGCGATGGGCCTTGCTGAAAGAATGACTTGTTTGGTTTGTGGGGATGATGCTGATAGGCCTAAACCAGCACCTGATACCTTGTTTCTAGCTTGCAAACTTGCCGATGTTAATCCAGAAGATTGTTTTTATGTCGGTGATGCCGAGCGAGACATTCAAGCTGGCAATGCTGCCGGAATGGAAACTGTTGTTGCTATGTATGGGTATTTGGATGAAAAAGACCGTCCAGCTGAATGGGGCGCGCATCACTTTATAAAGGATGCAAGGGAAATGATTAGATTAATCAATCATTCAGCTCATTAAGATTGGCTTGAGAGATTTTTTATTAGTGATATTTCCAGTGCTTTAATATTTTCTTTGCTCAGCACTTCTCCATTTTTTCCTGAAATTAAGAAGGTGTCTTCAGCCCGTTTTCCTAGTGTATTAATTTTCGCTGTTTGAATATGTACTTGGTGCTCTAGGAAGGGTATATGGATCCTAAAACGGCTGAAAAACACAAACAAAAAATTGCAAAACTTAAAAAGTTTCTACATAATAGTTTTGGCCGACCATTTGTATATGATTTTAAAGAATTTGAAAAAACAATATTAGGAGTTCCATTAACTGAAGCAATCCAAATG
>JBEIDM010000038.1:0-9462 GCA_040383445.1 Candidatus Methylopumilus sp.
CATCTGTTAATAATCGCGCTTATGCTGCTATATATGGTGCGCTATTGAAGCAGCATGGAGTAGAGCTTGAAATTAGAGAGTCTGCAGGTGATGTTGAGAACATTCGACTTCTGAAAGATGAGTCTTCTGGCGTTGATTTAGCTTTTGTTCAGGATGGCGTTGCTCGTGCAGAGGGTGCTGGTGCGCTGCAGTCTTTAGGTAGTCTTTATTATGAGCCTGCTTGGATATTATGTCGCTGTTCAGAGCGGCTTGGACATCTTTCCAAGTTGAAGGGTAAGCGTATCGCAGTTGGCCCCGAGGGCGATGGATCTAACGTTCTCGCGATGAGATTGTTGAGAGCAAGTGGCGTTAACGTTAGTAACGCTCATTTATCTAAACTTACTGGCGATGCTGCTGTTGATGCGTTGCATGGCGGTCGTATTGATGCAGCGATCATTGTTGATATGAGCGATTCTGTATTGGTGAAACGTGCGCTCAAAGACCCTCGGATTCATTTAATTAGTTTGGATGACGCAGAGGCGCTTAGTCGGCAGAATTCTTATTTGCATCATTTGATTCTTCCTGAAAGTTCTATAGACATTGCTCACAATAATCCAAGCAAGAGCGTTCATTTAGTTGCGCCAACGACAATGCTAGTAAAAAGTGAGAATATGCATCCGGCATTGGTTTATTTGATGATGAAAATTATTAAACAGATTCATAATGGCCCAGGCATCCTGCATGCTAAAGATGCTTTTCCTTCTATTGAGGGATTTGACTTTCCCTTAAGTGCACAGGCTGATAATTTTTATCGTAATGGCCCTCCATTTTTAGATAAATATTTACCTTTTTGGGCATCTACTTTTATTAGCAGAACTTTTATTGTGATTGTGCCTTTGTTGGCAATTTTACTTCCACTTTCTAAAATCATTCCTCTTGCATATAGAACTTTTATGCGTTGGCGTTTGTTTAGATATTACGGTGAGCTGCGATATTTAGAGACGCAAATTAATAATGAGCAGACGGAATTTAATCGAGATTATTACTGTCAAAAGTTAGATGAGATTGAATCGAGAGCAATATCGATTAAATTACCAATTAGTTATTCGCAATTCCTTTATGAGCTGCGCTCGCACATCAATTTCGTACGATCTAAAATTTAAAAGGACATTTACTCTATGAGTCTTCATCATACGCCTGTAAATACCAGCGATTATTTTGCTAAAGCATTTACTAAAATGTTACGTTTTTTTGCGGATACTTTTTTTGCAAAAAGATATGGGCATCGTGCAGTGGTCTTGGAAACTGTCGCGGCTGTGCCAGGTATGGTAGCTGGCATGTGGCAGCATTTAACTTGTTTGCGCAGAATGCAGGAGGATAGGGGTTGGATTAAAGTTCTATTGGATGAGGCTGAAAACGAGCGCATGCATTTGATGACTTTTATTAAAGTGGCGCAACCGAATATTTTTGAGCGATTATTAATTTTGATTGTGCAGGCCGTATTTTGGAATTTGTATTTTGTGATGTATGTATTTGCCCCAAGAACTTGTCATCGCTTAGTAGGATATTTTGAAGAAGAGGCGGTGATTAGCTACACGGCTTATTTAGAGCAAGTTGAAGCCAACCCTGAATTAAATATAGCTGCACCTCAAATTGCTTTAGATTATTGGAACTTGCCAGCCGATTCGAAATTAGTTGATGTGATTAAGGCCGTTAGAAATGATGAGCAGGGTCATGCTGACGTTAATCATGCATTTGCAAATGATTATGATCAGCGAAATACTTAAAATAAATTCACTTATTTTTATATCTTAATAATAGGCTTAAAGCCTCTGTCAGCCTGATTGTAGTGTTGTTTTTTTGTAATAAATAGGGATTGTTTGAAAATTAATGCTTGACTTGCATTAATTACCCTAGTACAAAGTTGTTTGGGCGTTTTTACTTTGATCTTTTTTTGGTTGGCGTAGCTGGCTTTTAGTTCGTGAAGTACAAACTTTTGGGGCGCCTCCCCTAGTTTTAGTAAGGAAGTATGCAATGGCAACAGGTACCGTTAAATGGTTTAATGACTCTAGAGGCTTCGGCTTTATCACTCCAGATGAAGGCGGCGATGACCTTTTCGCTCATTTCTCAGCTATCGTTGATAGCGGCTACAAGAGCTTGAAAGAAAATGAACGTGTTAGCTTTGATGTAACTGATGGCCCTAAGGGCAAACAAGCATCAAACATTCAAAAGGCTTAATTCCTTTTAGTGTTTAGCAATATCGTTTAATTAAAACGGCTCGTTTAACGAGCCGTTTTAATTTGTACTTTTCCTTTTGTGATCGACTTTAATGCCTTGGTTTCTTTATTTATTGGAATGTCGTAACGGAGCTTATTACGCGGGCATCACTAATAATTTAGAATCTCGATTTGCAGCCCATTTATCAGGCAAGGGTGCAAGATATACACGTGCAAACCCTCCTATTCGAATCTTGGCTTCTAAAGGCTATCCTGACCGATCTTCAGCGAGTAGTGCTGAAGCGCAATTAAAAAAACGGAAGCGAGAACAAAAGCTTTCTTTTTTTGAATCTGATACAAACTAATAACAATGTGAAATATTCTGGTTACACACTCATGGTTAAATGTGAAGCATTAGCTTATTTACATGAATGAGTTATCTCCTTGTATTACCTCCAAACGGTATCTAACGATACCAACTTTATGGCGAGATTATATCTCGCCATTTTTTTTGCCTATTCGAGTTGCATTTGCCATATTTCCAGATCATTCCTGGAATAAAAAAGCTAAAAACATGGTTTGTGACAACACACGGTTTCCAGTAAAATAACGATCAAGTTAGCTCTTGTCTGCAATATCTAGAAAAGTATTTTCATGACCAAATTCGTGTTTGTTACTGGCGGCGTCGTTTCTTCATTAGGCAAGGGCATCGCAGCAGCGTCGCTCGGCGCTATTCTCGAATCGCGTGGTATCAAAGTAACCATGCTTAAGCTTGATCCTTACATTAATGTTGATCCAGGCACTATGAGTCCATTTCAGCACGGTGAAGTGTTTGTGACTGATGATGGCGCTGAAACTGATTTGGACTTAGGTCATTACGAGCGTTTTATTAGCTCTCGTATGGGCAAGCGTAATAACTTCACTGCTGGTCAAATTTATGAAACCGTGATCAAGAAAGAACGTCGCGGCGAATATCTTGGTAAAACTGTTCAAGTTATTCCACATATTACCGATGAAATTAAAAATCACGTGAAGCGTGGCGCTGAAGGCGCTGAAGTTGCAATCGTTGAAGTCGGTGGTACAGTCGGCGATATTGAATCTCTTCCTTTCCTGGAAGCAATTCGCCAAATGGGCTTTGAAGAAGGGCGTGACAATACGTGTTATATCCATTTGACCTTGTTGCCTTGGATACCAACAGCTGGCGAACTTAAAACTAAACCAACACAACACTCCGTAAAAGAATTGCGTGAGATTGGTATTCAGCCTGATATCTTGCTTTGTCGTGCCGACAGAGCGATTCCTGAAGATGAGCGTCATAAGATCGCTTTGTTCACTAATGTTGCCCCTGAGGCAGTAATTTCTGCTATTGATGCTAGTTCTATTTATCAAATTCCTGGCTTCTTGCATGAGCAGCATTTGGACGACATTGTTTGTAATAAATTGAAGCTCTCACCAAAGCCAGCTGATTTGTCTAGTTGGAACAAAATTGTTGATGCTCTAGCAAACCCTAAACAAGAAGTGAATATTGCCTTTGTTGGTAAATACGTTGATTTAACGGAATCATATAAATCATTAACGGAAGCCTTGATTCACGCCGGCATTCACACACAGTCAAAAGTGCGTATCCATTATATGGACTCAGAAGATATTGAACGTGATGGCACTGATGCGTTAAAACCAATGGATGCGATTTTGGTGCCAGGTGGTTTTGGTAAGCGTGGTACTGAAGGAAAAATCAAAGCAATTCAGTTTGCGCGTGAGAATAAAAAGCCATACCTTGGCATTTGCTTGGGTATGCGGTTGGCTGTTATTGAGTTTGCACGTCATGTAGCTAACTTAAAAGACGCAAACAGTACAGAATTTAATCCTGACGGCCCACATCCATTAGTTGGTTTAATTACTGAGTGGAAAACGGCTGATGGTAAGGTTGAAGTACGAGATGAGACTTCTGATTTAGGTGGCACGATGCGTCTTGGTGCGCAACGCTGTCCAATTGAACCTAATACGCTTGCCTCAAGTATTTATGGCGCTGAAGTGAATGAGCGTCATCGTCATCGTTATGAAGTCAATAATCATTACGTTGATCAGTTAAAGGCAGCAGGATTGGTCATTTCAGCACGAACGCCGACTGAAGATTTGTGTGAAATGGTGGAATTGCCACAGAACGTACATCCTTGGTTTGTAGCTTGCCAATTCCATCCTGAATTTACGTCTAATCCTCGTACGGGCCATCCTCTCTTCAAGTCTTATATTGAAGCTGCGTTGAAATACAAAGGTGCTAAATAATGAAGTTATGCGGATTTGAGGTTGGTATTGAGCATCCAATTTTTCTAATCGCTGGTCCTTGTGTCATTGAGTCAGAGCAAATGGCAATTGATACTGCTGGGCAGCTTAAAGAAATTTGTTCAAGCGTTGGCATTCCATTTATTTATAAATCTTCTTACGACAAAGCAAATCGAAGTTCTAATAAAACATTCCGTGGTTTTGGTATGGAAGAAGGTTTGCGTATTTTGGATGAAGTACGTCGTCAAATCGGTGTGCCAATCTTGACTGACGTGCATACTGAAGAACAAGTTAAAGATGTTGCTGCGGTTGTTGATGTATTACAAACACCAGCTTTTCTATGTCGTCAAACAGATTTTATTACCGCAGTCGCAACTTGCGGTAAACCCGTGAATATCAAAAAAGGTCAATTCTTGGCGCCAGGTGATATGAAGCAAGTGGTGCAAAAAGCTAAAGAGGCTAATGGTGGTGCAGATACGATTATGGTTTGTGATCGTGGCACATCTTTTGGATATAACACACTGATTTCAGATATGCGTGGTTTAGCGATTATGCGTGAAACAAATTGCCCAGTTGTTTTTGATGCCACGCATTCTGTGCAGCAACCTGGTGGTCAGGGTGATAAGAGCGGCGGACAACGTGAACACGTGCCTGTTTTAGCTCGTGCGGCGGTAGCAAGTGGTATCGCTGGCTTGTTTATGGAAACACATCCTGATCCAGCAAAAGCTTTATCTGATGGTCCAAACGCTTGGCCGTTACCAAGAATGAAAGAGTTGTTAGAAGCCTTAGTGGATTTAGATCGAGTTGCTAAAAAACACGGCTTTATTGAACAAACGCTTTAATTAATTATTAGATTTATTTCAAGGAAGAAAGCATGAGCGCAATTGTAGATATTATCGCCCGCGAGATTATGGATTCACGCGGCAACCCAACTGTTGAAGCGGACGTTTTGCTTGAGTCTGGCATTATTGGACGTGCGGCTGTACCTTCTGGTGCATCAACGGGTACCAAAGAGGCGGTTGAGTTACGTGATGGCGATAAAGATCGTTACTTAGGTAAAGGTGTATTGCAAGCGGTTGAGAATATTAATACTGAAATCTGTGAAGCGATTATTGGTCTAGATGCAGAAGAACAAAGTTTTATTGACCAAACATTAATTGAATTGGATGGGACTGACAATAAAGCCCGTTTGGGTGCAAATGCAATCTTGGCTGTTTCTATGGCATGTGCGCGTGCTGCAGCTGAAGAGTCAGGTTTGCCACTTTATCGTTATCTTGGTGGTTCAGGTCAAATGCAATTACCAACACCAATGATGAACATTATCAACGGTGGGGCTCACGCTGCAAACAGCGTAGATATGCAAGAGTTTATGATTATCCCAGCAGGCCTTCCAACCTTCCGCGAAGCTTTGCGTTGTGGAGCTGAAGTGTTTCATGCTTTGAATAAGATTCTTCACAAAAAGGGCTTGGCTACAACAGTGGGTGATGAGGGTGGTTTTGCACCAGACTTGCCATCAAATGAGTCAGCTATCCAATATATTCTTGAAGCAATTACAGCTGCTGGCTATGAGCCTGGCCGTGATGTTCTGTTGGGTCTAGATTGCGCAAGTTCAGAATTCTACAAAGATGGTAAATACCATTTAGAATCAGAAGGTTTAGAGCTTACTTCAGCGCAGTTCGTTGATTATTTAGGTGCTTGGGTGGATAAATATCCAATTATCAGTATTGAAGATGGTATGAGTGAACATGACTGGGAAGGTTGGAAGTTGCTCACTGACCGTATGGGTAAAAATGTCCAACTAGTGGGTGATGACTTATTCGTGACCAACGCTAAAATATTGCGTGAAGGTATTGCTAAAGGTGTAGGTAATTCTGTGCTGATTAAAGTAAACCAAATTGGTACGTTAACCGAAACTTTCCAAACAATTGAGACAGCAAAACGTGCTGGTTACACTTCAGTGATTTCACACAGATCTGGTGAGACTGAAGATACCACTATTGCCGATATTTCAGTTGCAACTAATGCTCTTCAGATCAAGACGGGTTCATTGTCACGTTCAGAGCGTATTGCTAAGTATAACCAGCTGTTGCGTATTGAAGAAGAGTTAGGTGATGCAACAAGTTATGCAGGCATGGGTGCTTTTTATAATTTAAAACGTTAAGTTTTAATATTGCTGATACCTAATTGAAAGCTCTCACTCTTATTTTTGTCATATTAATAGCCTTGCTACAGTATCCACTGTGGCTTGGCAAAGGGAGTTGGCTTTGGGTTTGGAATTTAAGTCAGCAAATCGAGCAAGAGAAAGAAAGTAACGAAAAGCTTAAGTCTCGTAACGACGGCATGGATGCTGAAGTGCACGACCTTAAACAAGGCTACGCTGCCATTGAAGAGCGCGCTAGAAGTGAATTAGGAATGGTTAAGCAAGATGAGGTTTTCTATCAGCTAATAGATGAGAACAGTCTTGCTAAACCTAATCCTGTTGCACCGTCGATTCAACCACCGGTTAAGCCATTAGAGCCTGCTGCTAAGCGTTAATTTAATGGGTAGGGTAGCGTTTTAAACGCTAATAGGCTGCCATTACAGCTAATGCTATCTTTGTTTGATTCAAAATTTTCTAGACGCATTTCAACTAATACATCAAAACCGCCATTCGGCGCTGCAGCACTACGTACAATTTGACCAATAGCCTCTTCGGTGTTCTGTAGGGTAACAATATCCCCACTCATGGGCTGATCTTCTATATCAATGTGGGCGATTTGGGTTCGTCGTTTTACTTTGCCAAGGTAATGTGTCCGAGCTACGATTTCCTGGCCCGTATAGCAGCCTTTCTTGAAGTTAATGCCATCAAGTGCATCAAGGTTTACCATTTGAGGCACAAAGGCTTCTTGTGTGGCTGTTGTGATTTCAGGAATGCCAGCTTGTATCTCTAAGTAATCCCAAACACCTTTACCTACTTTTTGAGTGCCTGAGCTTAATGCCTGCCAAATTCGCTCTAAATTAACCTGATGAGTAAATACTTGGTAGCGTGGAAAATCGCCTGGCAAGCGGAGCAGGGTGGCATCCTCCAATGTGATGAGTTCCTGCGCTGCTTTAGGTACTACTTTGAATAATGCTTGTAGTTTTGATTCTGCGTTAGGCCCTGCAACTCCTAGGCTGATAATTTGATCCGACTTGTCTTCAATTGTGACTTTAGAGCGCATGACATACATTCTGAGGCGCTTTGAAATTGCTTCAATTAAGCAAAGAGGGAGCTGTAAATGCAGATGATCTTGATGAGCGAAAGCAAGGAACAATGCAAGCAATCTGCCTTTAGGGTTGCAGTAACCAGAATATTGGCTATTAGTGCCATTGAGTTGCTTAATATCGTTGGTTAATTGACCTTGCAGAAATGTTATTGCATCTTCACCGCGTATTTCTAAAATCCCCATGTGCGACAGTGCTGTGATGATGTCTTTATCCGTTGCTTGTCTCTCAATATTTGGATTAGCAAAATGAATTAAGGTGTCGCCTTCGAATATAGCCCCTTGAGTGCTCAAGAAAGTTTGTATTTGTGTCATGATGGAGATTGTTCAAAACCAAAAAACTAAATATTCATTATAACGTGAAGCCTAGTCTTTTAGATTTAAAGCCCTCATTTTACTTGGCTTACTTATTAGGCCTGTTGAATTTTATTGCTTGTTGCATCGTTTCAATTTTACCGATTGCTTTATGGATAAAGGCGATTGCTATTTTAGCGATGGTGCTTTTCTCAGGTTTTTATATAGCACGTGATGCACTTTTGATTTTTCCTGAATCTTGGTGTGCTGTTTATTTAGATAAAGATCAAAAAATCATGGTGAGGAGTGTTGTTGGGCATCAATATCTAGCAAGCGTTTTACCGAGCACGGTAGTTTTTCCCTTTGTAACAATTCTTAATTTTAAAGTGCCGGATTGTTTCTGGGTGCAAACAATCATTATTCTGCCTGACCGAGTCGATGTTAATGTTTTTAGACGTTGGCGTGTATTTCTGACCTTGCAGTTAGCTGAGCAAATGCGTAAAAATAACCCTTAGTATTAAGTATTATTTTTTGCGACGAATGTTAAATCGTCCTGAAGTTAATTGAGCTGACATGGCCTTTCGTATTGCCTGTAAAGGATTTTTTGGAAGGTAAGTAACAAGGACCAACAAAGCAGCAATGCTAGCTAGTATCCAATGAATCCCATATGGGGCGATATCGGTACGAGCAGGCTTTTGATGTTTCATTGCAGTTAAAATATTCTGTAGGCTATCACCACGTACATAATCGCCGCTGACTTCTTTAGATAAGTCCTTGAGATAGTCTTCTTGTAGTTTAGATATAAAACGATCGCCAGTTCCACCAGCAACATTATTATCACGCACCCCTAGGTTGGCTTCTGAAATTTGCGCGATACCTGGTTGCATGGCAAAACTGTCATTGGACCAATAACCGATAAGCTGATTTTTCTCGTCGTATTTTGGAATTGGAGCGCCTTCTATGCTGCCAATGCCCACAAACAACCAGCCATTACCACCTTGGAAATTAGTTAAATCTTTAGTATTGAAAGCATGTAGTTTAGGGGCTTCTTCACCATCGCTGAAATAAACTACCTGCGCGGGCTCAGGAAATGCTCGCAACACTCTTGCTAGGGTCAGCATGCTATCGCGTAAGCGACTGTTGCCTGACCATGCAGTTCGCCAGTCTAGGTGATCAATGGTGTCTTGTATGGCGGCATAGTTACTACAAACTTCTATTGGGTTGTATAAGGCTGCGATACTTACACCAGCAAAAAGGCCGATACTCACTCGAGTATCACAAGGCATATTCGCAATGATTTGATGAAGCATTGCTTGAGTGTAAGCAATTCGACTTGTACTTTTTCCGTTGAGACTAGCATCTTCAACGTTCATACTTTGCGAAATATCAACGACTAATATATAGCTGTAGATATTGCGAGGTAAGGGGGTCGTTGGCTTGAACGCTGC
>JBEIDM010000039.1:0-9398 GCA_040383445.1 Candidatus Methylopumilus sp.
AACAACTTAACGACTGGGCCTTCATAAACCTGACCAATTTCAACTTCAGCAGTGATCGCTTCGATACGTTTCTTAGCTTCTTCACCAGCCTCAGCGCTTACGCAACCAATTTTGATTGTACCGTCATCTTCAATATCAATCGTTGCGCCAGTTTCTTCAGTTAAAGCACGGATAACATCGCCGCCTTTACCAATCACATCACGAATCTTCTCTGGGTTGATTTTCATTGTGATGATACGTGGTGCAAATGCTGACAATTCAGTACGTGAGGTGTCCATTGAAGACTTCATGATGCCCAAGATGTGCATGCGGCCCTCTTTAGCTTGTGACAATGCCACTTGCATGATTTCAGCAGTAATACCAGTAATCTTGATGTCCATTTGAAGTGCAGTAATACCATCTTCTGTACCTGCTACTTTAAAGTCCATGTCGCCCAAGTGATCTTCATCACCTAAGATGTCTGTTAACACAGCAACGCGGTTACCTTCTTTAATCAAGCCCATTGCGATACCAGCAACGTGTGATTTAACTGGCACGCCAGCATCCATCAATGCTAAACAGCCGCCACAAACTGAAGCCATTGAACTTGAGCCATTTGATTCTGTAATTTCAGAAACGATACGGATCGTGTAGCCGAAGTCTTCTTGTGAAGGCAATGCTGCAATCAAAGCACGTTTAGCTAAACGGCCATGACCAATTTCACGACGTTTAGGTGTACCTACACGACCTGTTTCACCTGTTGCGTAAGGAGGCATGTTGTAATGCAACATAAAGCGATCGTTATAAGCACCTTCTAGTGCATCAATCGTTTGTTCATCACGGCCTGTACCCAATGTAGCTACAACCAAAGCTTGTGTTTCACCACGAGTAAACAATGCTGAACCATGAGTACGTGGCAATACGCCAGTACGGATTGTAATAGGACGCACAGTGCGTGTATCACGGCCATCAATACGTGGCTCACCATTCAAGATTTGGCTACGAACAACTTTAGCTTCTAAATCGAAGAATGCTGATTTAATTTCGTTAGCTTCTTGCGTAGAAGTTTCTTCAGTAATCAATTCTGAAATGACACGGTTTTTGATTTCATCTAACTTAGTTGAACGCGCACCTTTTGATTTGATTTGGTACGCAGCGTTAATATCAGCATTAGCCAAAGCTGTTACTTTTTCAATCACTGCGGTGTTTGGCTCTGGTGGAGTCCAGTCCCAAGCTTCTTTTCCAACTTCAGCTGTTAATTCATTAATCATGTTAATGACAGCTTGCATTTGCTCGTGGCCGTAAACAACAGCGCCCAACATCACATCTTCTGGTAATTCTTTAGCTTCTGATTCAACCATCATCACAGCCGTCGCTGTTGCTGCAACAACCAAATCCAACTCTGTTTCTTTCATTTGTGTTGCTGATGGATTGATGATGTACTCGCCATCAATATAACCAACACGTGCAGCACCTAATGGGCCATAGAAAGGAATACCTGAAATTGCCATCGCTGCTGAAGCACCAATGATTGCAGGAATATCTGGATCGATTTCGCTATCTGATGACATCACAGTCGCTACAACTTGCACTTCGTTGTAGAACGCTTCTGGGAATAATGGACGCAATGGACGGTCAATTAAACGTGATGTTAAAGTTTCTTTTTCTGAAGGACGGCCTTCACGTTTGAAAAAGCCACCTGGAATTTTACCTGCTGCATATGTACGTTCTTGGTAGTCAACAGTTAATGGGAAAAAGTCTTGTCCCGCTTTAACTTCTGTTTTACCAACAACCGTTACCAATACCGCTGTGTCACCATAAGTAACCATAACAGCGCCGTCTGCTTGACGTGCAATTTCACCTGTTTCTATGGTGAGCTCATGCGCACCATATTGAATACTCTTCTTCACTTTATTAAACATTTTTTCCTTCTTTCTCAACAACATTTCACTACACAATGCACGCTTACTGTTCTAGAGTGCGCTCAATTTAAGTATCTTTTTCAAAATACCTTTAAAACTTTTTACAACAACTTCTGACTACCACTACAAACGAAAAAGCCGAACAGCATTGCATGAGCAATAGTGTTCGGCTTTCACATCATTTCACAAATAAAAACAAATTGTGAATGACTTATTACTTACGTAGACCTAGACGTTCGATTAATACTTGGTAACGGCTTAAATCTTTACCTTTTAGGTAATCTAACAAACGACGACGCTGACTAACTAAAGCCAACAAACCACGACGTGAGTGGTTATCTTTTTTGTTTGATTTAAAGTGTTCTGTTAAGTATGTGATACGAGCGCTCAACAATGCAACTTGAACTTCTGGGCTACCAGTGTCATTTGGAGCACGTTGATAATCTGCTACGATTTTTGCGGTTTCTTGCGTTGTAATTGCCATCTTTTTTCCTATCTAGTTAGCGTCAATGCAAAAGCAGGGGATCCGCTAATGCATTCATTTACCAATGAGTTGCGCATTCTATACATAAGCTAGTGATTTATCAAGCAGATTTAATACTTATGCTTTATTTTGAACGGTATTAGGATCGCGCATTAAACGCTTGGGTGTAATTTTTCCATCTTCTTGCAAAACCCCTAAGCCTAAAAATTGATTTTTATCATCATAAAGACGTAATTCGCCTTCTGGAACAAGGCCCGATTGCCATACAGCTTGGCCTTGCATTAAGTAATGTGCCGCATCGGCATTCAACAACACTTTAGGCAAATAAGCGATTGCGGAATCCATAGGCAAAATTAGCTCAGCTAATTTCTCAACCGGTGTTTCTTTAACCAATAATTCCAAGGCCTCTAAGGTGATTGCATCTTGAATGAGATACCCAGCTGTTTCCGTTCTGCGCAGGCCAATCAAATGAGCACCACAACCAAGCTGACGACCTATATCTTCAGCGAGGGTGCGGATATAAGTGCCTTTACTACAGGACACCGTCAGCACTGCTATCTCTTTTGCAAACGAATCAATTTGAATTGATGTAATGGTCACCAACCTTGCCTGACGCTCGATATCAACGCCTTCTCTTGCATATTCGTAAAGCGCTTTTCCTTCAAACTTTAATGCAGAATACATAGGGGGAACTTGGCTGATTTCGCCAACAAACGCATCACACACCGCCGCCAAATTTTCTAGATCAAAGTTAACCGGATGCTGAGCAAGAATCTCTCCTTCCGCATCTCCAGTTGTGGTCGTTTCACCAAATTTTACAGTCGCGATATAAGTTTTATCGGCATCGGTCACATATTGCGCAAACTTTGTAGCCTCGCCCAAGCAAATAGGCAACAAGCCTGTTGCTAGAGGATCAAGAGTGCCTGTATGGCCTGCTTTTGCTGCTTGGAACAACCATTTAACTTTTTGTAATGCTTGATTGGAAGAAAAACCGAGAGGCTTGTCGAGTAACAAAACTCCATTGATATTACGTTTAACTCTTTTAAATTGCGCCATGAATTTGGCTTTGATTTAGACGAACAATTATTCTTTTGGACTATCTGCCAATGCCTGATTAATTAAACGAGTGAGTTTCATCCCGTTATCAATCGACGCATCGTAGACAAAATGCAACTGCGGCACTGTGCGCAGCAACATGCGTTTAGAAAGCTGACTTCTTAAAAAACCAGCTGTTTTTTCTAAACCTTTTTGTAGCTCAGCAGCAGATTTTGCATCTTGCTCTGCCGTGCTGTAATAGATCTTGGCATGTGCCATGTCACCAGTCACTTCGACTTCTGTCACTGTTACCATGCCGACGCGCGGATCTTTTACTTCGAACTGAAGCAAATCTGCCAACTCTCGGCGCATTTGCTCAGCTACACGGTCACTTCTTGCAAAATCTTTAGCCATTTTTAAAGTGTTCTTGCCACTTCAACAACTTCAAATACTTCTAGCATGTCGCCAACTTCGATGTCGTTAAAGTTCTTCAATGACAAGCCGCACTCAAAGTTTGATTTAACTTCTTTAACGTCATCTTTAAAGCGTTTCAATGAATCTAGTTCGCCAGTGTGAATCACAACATCACCACGCAGCACGCGAACTTTAGCGTTACGTTTAACCACACCATCTAAGACGTAACAACCAGCAATCGCACCCACTTTAGAAATACGGAATACCTCACGGATTTCAACCAAGCCTGTTGCGCTTTCTTTTTTCTCTGGTGAAAGCATGCCACCTAAAGCTGCTTTGATTTCATCCACTGCTTCGTAAATAATATTGTAGTAACGAACATCAACGCCTGAGCTCTCGATCAACTTACGGGCGCCAGCATCTGCACGGACATTAAAGCCAATTAATACTGCTTTCGATGCAACAGATAAGTTCACATCAGACTCAGTCACTGCACCCACGCCTGTATGAATAATATTAACTTTAACTTCAGCAGTAGAAAGTTTTTGTAGTGAAGTTGAAAGTGCTTCGTATGAACCTTGAACATCTGATTTGATAATTAAGCCCAAAGTTTTAACTTCGCCTTCAGCCATTTGATCAAACATGTTTTCAAGTTTAGAGGCTTGTTGTTTTGCTAATTTCACATCACGGAATTTACCTTGACGGAACAACGCAATCTCACGTGCTTTGCGTTCGTCATTCAGCACAATCACTTCTTCACCTGCATTAGGCACGTCTGACAAACCTAAAATTTCAACAGGGATAGAAGGACCAGCCTCTTTAATATCATTACCAGCTTCATCTAACATTGCACGTACACGACCGAACGCACTACCGGCAAGAATCATGTCGCCACGTTTTAGCGTACCTGACTGAACCAAAATGCTAGAAACTGGACCGCGGCCCTTATCTAAACGACCTTCAATGACCAAGCCTTTAGCTGGTGTATTTTTAGGTGCTTTTAATTCTAAAATTTCAGCTTGAAGCAATACTGCTTCTAATAAGTTATCAATACCCTGACCTGTTTTCGCTGACACTTCAACAAACATCACATCGCCACCCCAGTCTTCCGGCACAACTTCTTCTGCCACAAGCTCTTGTTTAACGCGCTCTGAGTTTGCTTCTGGTTTATCAATTTTATTAACAGCAACGACTAGAGGTACACCTGCTGCTTTAGCGTGGTGGACTGCTTCAATCGTTTGTGGCATTACGCCGTCATCAGCTGCTACAACAAGAATAACAACGTCGGTAGCTTTCGCACCACGGGCACGCATCGCAGTAAACGCTTCATGGCCTGGGGTATCTAAGAAAGTGACCATGCCACGAGGAGTTTCAACGTGGTAAGCGCCAATATGTTGTGTAATGCCGCCCGCTTCACCTGAAGCAACACGGCTACGACGAATGTAATCAAGCAATGAAGTTTTACCATGGTCAACATGACCCATCACTGTAACTACTGGTGGACGCGCTTCTTGAATAGCTTCTGCATGATCAGCGTCATCCAAGAATGTCTCCGGATCATTTGCCGCTGCTGCTTGTGCAATATGGCCCATTTCCTCAACCAAAATAATCGCTGTTTCTTGGTCAAGCACTTGGTTAATCGTCACCATCATGCCCATCTTCATCAGCACCTTAATGACTTCACCTGCTTTAACAGCCATCTTGTGTGCCAAGTCAGCAACAGTAATTGTTTCCGGAACTAAAACTTCATGAACGATAGGCTCAGTTGGCGCATTGAAAGCATGTTCAGCTTCATCATTTCTCTGAGACTTGGCTTTGCTTTTTTGTGCACGCCAGCCTTGACCCATGTTAACGTCACCGCGAGTTTTAATACCGCGTTTTTTGTTCTCAGCATCAGCCCATTCTTTATTCTTTGCACCTTTTTTAGCGCTTTTATCTTCCGTCTTTGCACCTTCTTTTGGAGCAGGCTTATGTAGTGTTCCAGCTGAAAGTTTAGCGGCGGCCGCTACAGCTTCTGCAGCTTTTTTGGCATCTTCATCCAAACGCTTTTGAGCCAACTCTTGCTTCTTACGCAAGTCTTCCATTTGCATAGCCATTAATGCTTCATGGCGTTTAGCTTCATTCGCACGTTGCGCAATTTGCTCTGGTGAAAGCAAGCTTGGCTTCACTGATTTTTTAGCTACCGGCTTTTCAACTGCTGGCTCAGCTACCACTTCAGGAGCAACCGCTTCAATCACTGGCTCTTCAAGCACTGGCTCAGCCACCACTTCAGGAACAACCGCTTCAATCACTGGCTCTTCAATCACTGGCTCGACAACCACAGACTGTTCAGTTGCTTCTTCGTTGCGAACCAAAACACGCTTCTTACGAACTTCTACTTGAATAGTACGAGCCTTACCTGAACTATCAGTCTTTTTAATTTCGGTATTTTGCTTGCGAGTTAAAGTGATTTTATTTTTAGGTGCCTGGCCATGCTCTTTACGCAAGTAAGTAAGCAACAATTCCTTGTCAGCCTCAGTCAACTGGTCACTTGATGCAACTTTATTGACGCCAGCACTTTTCAACTGTTCGAGCAAAAGCTCAGCCGGTAGGCCTAGCTCTCCCGCAAATTGTAATACGCTTGTCTGTCCCATCTGTTACTCCAGTCTATTCTTTACAGCACTTCTAAAAATCAAATGATTTCAATTAAATTTGTTTGTCACGTCTAGCTATTAAGCCTTATGCAAACCATGGTGCGCGAGCAGTCATAATTAAAGTTTTTGCGCGTTCCGCATCCATTTTTGTGAGATCAACCAAATCATCTACAGCTAAATCTGCAAGATCATCCATTGTTGAAACACCCTTGGATGCTAACAAATGTGCAGTTTCTTCATCCATGCCTTCCATACCTAAAAGGTCAGCTGCAGGCTCTTCTGCTTTTTCTTCTTTCACAATCGCGTCTGTCAATAATGCAGCTCTTGCACGTTTACGAAGTTCATTAATCGTATCTTCATCAAAGGCTTCAATTTCAGCCATTTCAGCCATTGGGACATAAGCGATTTCTTCTAAAGTACCGAAACCTTCTTGTACTAAGATATCAGCAACTTCTTCATCCACATCTAATTTTTCAATGAATAATTGACGTGTTTTAACGTACTCTTCTTCATTCTTTTTAGCTGCTTCATCAATCGTCAGAATGTTTAATGTCCAGCCAGTGAGTTCCGAAGCCAAACGCACGTTTTGACCGTTACGACCAATCGCTTGTGCTAATTGTTCTTCATCAACAACTACATCCATACTGTGTGCATCTTCATCAACAACAATGCTTGAAACTTCCGCTGGAGCCATTGCGTTAATGACAAACTGCGCTGGCTCCATAGACCACAACACGATATCTACACGTTCGCCAGCCAATTCGCCAGTTACTGCTTGCACACGTGAACCACGCATACCTACGCAAGTACCTACTGGGTCTAAACGTTGATCATTCGCTTTTACTGCAATCTTAGAGCGTAAGCCTGGATCCCGAGCAGCTCCGCGAATCTCTAATAAACCATCTTCAATTTCTGGTACTTCCAACTCAAATAAACGAGTTAAGAATTCAGGAGCAATTCTTGAAAGAATTAATTGTGGGCCACGGCCACCACGTTCTATTCTTGATAAATAAGCACGAACGCGGTCACCAACACGCAAATTCTCTTTAGGAATCATTTGTTCACGTGGCAATAAAGCTTCAATACGGCCAACTTCAATTACCGCATTGCCTTTTTCCATACGCTTAATTGCGCCCGTTACCATGTGCTCATTGCGTGCAAGGAAATCATCTAAGATTTGCTCACGCTCTGCTTCACGCACTTTTTGCAAAATAACTTGTTTAGCAGCTTGCGCACCAATGCGGCCAAATTCCACTGACTCGAGTGGATCTTCAAATGTGTTCTCAGCAGAAACATCCTTACCTTCAGCGCGCTCATCATCTGCGTACATTTGGGCGCCTGGATTTTCTAGTGCTTGGTCATCAGTTAACAATGTCCAACGTCTAAATGACTCATATTCACCAGTTTCGCGGTCAATAGATACACGTACGTCTGCATCATCTGCAAAACGTTTTTTAGTAGCAGAAGCTAAAGCGTACTCAAGTGCGCTAAAAACAACTTCTTTATCAACATTCTTCTCATGTGCAAGTGCATCTACTAACAATAATATTTCGCGACTCATTTTAATCTCCGCCTAAAAATTCGGTCATTCCAAAAAACGTTTTAAAATTCTGGTGCTAAACGGGCTTTATCAATATTTAGAAGGCTGATTTCAACATCAACACCCTCAACATTCATTGTTAATACGCCATCATTCACACCTTTTAACAACCCTATGAAGTTTTTTCTACCCTCGATTGGCATTCTAGTTTTAACGCTAGCGCGCGAATCAGTAAACTTCACAAAATCAGATTCTTTCTTTATTGCGCGATCAAGGCCTGGAGATGAAACCTCAAGGCGATCGTAGTCAAAATCATTTTCAACCGCTAAAACATTACCTAGTTGATTGCTCACTAATACGCAATCATCAATGTTGACGCCTTCAGGCTTATCAATAAAGAGACGTAACAATTTACCGCGATTTGATACTTCAAAATCGACAAGTTCGTAACCTAACTGGGTTACTGATTTTTCAACCAATGCGTATAAATCTTGCAATTAAATACCTATCTATTTGTATTTAAATACTAAAAATTAAAACAAAAAATGGGCACAAAGCCCATTACCCTATTATAACAATCATTAAATTGATTGCCATTTCATTACAAACAAAAAAGCCCACAAAGTGTGGGCTTTTCATTAGCTTTGTTTAGAACAAACAAAGCATCGTATAAATAGCCTGGCGGTGACCTACTTTCGCATGCGAAGAGCATACTATCATTGGCGCAGAATCGTTTCACGGCCCTGTTCGAGATGGGAAGGGGTGGTTCCAATTCGCTATGGCCGCCAGACATAACTGTGATTAACTTGACTGAGCAAGCAACCGTTAAGCTGTCGTGAGCTTTTTAGGGCTCAGCGAGTAAAACATGTTTGATTTTCACAAACGTGTCTTAAACAAATTGGAAGAAGTAAAGATTGTTGGGTTGTTGCAATTGATTACATTGCTTTAGAACAACCTTAAATGAATCGAGTTAGCTCCGACATAACCTAAAGGTTAGTCTTCACTGAAACGCATGCTACGCATACGTTTTCAAGATTTAAGGTTATAGGATCAAGCCTCACGAGCAATTAGTATCGGTCAGCTTAACGCATTACTGCGCTTCCACATCCGACCTATCAACGTCCTGGTCTCGAACGACTCTTTAGTGTGCTTAAAGCACAGGGAAGTCTCATCTCGAGGCAAGTTTCACGCTTAGATGCTTTCAGCGTTTATCTCTTCCGGATTTAGCTACCCGGCTATGCCATTGGCATGACAACCGGTCCACCAGAGATCCGTCCACTCCGGTCCTCTCGTACTAGGAGCAGCCCCCCTCAAACTTCCAACGCCCACGGCAGATAGGGACCAAACTGTCTCACGACGTTTTAAACCCAGCTCACGTACCACTTTAAATG